>DASTKF010000115.1:0-5548 GCA_035716065.1 Gaiella sp. | reverse complement strand
GTCCGGAAGCCGAGGGAGGCGATCTCCAAGAATGCAGGGAGGAGGATTCGAACCTCCGAAGGCTGAGCCAGCGGGTTTACAGCCCGCCCCCTTTGGCCACTCGGGAATCCCTGCGGGGGACGCGATTGTAGCCGCGTCCCCCGCAGCGCAGATCTACCGACCGGGTCGTCTAGCCGTAGTCGTACCCGCCGCCCCTGGAGCCGTCGTCGGTCGTGTCCGTCGGCGTCGTGGAGGCCGGAGGCTGGGCCGGCTCGGCCGCGGCCGGCGCCCGCTTCACGAGCTTCCCCGTCGGCGCGATGACGTACCACGCCTTGAAGAGCGCCTGCCCCTTCACGTCCCCCGCCTTCTTGTCCGGTGCGTAGCGGTAGAGCGCGTAACCGTTGTACGTGACCTGCGTCTTCCCGTCCGGGCGCTTGACGGTGCTGACCTTCGCCGCCGCGAGACCGGGCCCGAGCGTCGGCTTCGCGCCGGCCTTGACGAGCAGGGGTGGCCAGAGCTTGGCGCAGGCGCCCTTGCAGTCGATCTTTCCGTTCTTCTCGTCGGTGTAGTGATAGAGCGTGAGTCCGCTCGAGGTCGCGAGCAGCTTGCCCAGGCTCGCGGTCTTCATGACCTTCACCGTCGGGTGGGTCGAGGCGGCCATGGCGCTTGCTGCCACGACCCCTGCCGCCGCGACCACCGCGAGCAGCAAGGGGGCCGCCCGCCGATCGAGTCGTTTTCGCATCTCCGTGCTCCTTCTCCGAGGATGGTGTCTCAGGGGTCTACGGCCACCGCGCCGCGGCGGTTTTTTCGTCCCCCGGGTGTCGGACTTCAGTCCGACACCCGATGCCGACCGAAGACGCGGGCGGTTGGTGTCCGACTGAAGTGGGACACCAAGTTCGCGCGTCATGCGCAGCCGGGTGTCCGGGGCTCAGGCGAGCAGATCGTCGGCGATCCGCTCGCCGACGACGACGGCGGGAACGTTCGTGTTCGCACGCGGGACGACCGGCATCAGCGCGCAGTCCGCGACGACGATCCGCTCGAGACCGTGGAGCCGCCCGCGCGCGTCGCACACCGCAAGCGGGTCGCCGGCGGCGCCGAGCCTGCAGGTGCCGACGGGGTGGTAGTAGTGGGCGTGCGACCGGCGGACCGCCTCCTCGAGGGGCGCGTCGATGCCGGGGACCAGCTCCACCCCGATGAGCGAGCGCAGCGGCTCGGTCGCCGCGAGCTCCCGCGCGCGCTCGATCCCCTCGAGCAGGACCGCCATGTCGTGCGGATCGGTGAGGTAGCCATGGTCGATCACCGGAGCGACGTCCGGGTGGGGGCTCGCGAGCGTCAGCCGGCCGCGCGAGCGCGGCTCCATCGCGCCCACGGAGAGGATCGTCCGGCCGGCGAGGAGGCTGTAATCCGGCGCCGCAACCGGGACGAGATGGAGGTCGTACGGCCCGGTCGCGCGGCTCGAGCGGAGCTTGCCGAGCGTCTGCTCCTCGGGGACGAACCGCACCTCCGCGGCGGCGGCCAGCGCGTCGCGCAAAGCCGGAGTGCCGGCAAAGTCGAGCTCGACGAGCGGGTGGTCATGGAGGTTCCGCCCGACGCCGGGGAGCTCGTGCACCGGTGCGATGCCGTGCGGGACGAGCGCGGCCGGGTCGCCGATGCCCGACCGCAGCAGGATCGCCGGTGAGCCGTACGACCCGGCCGCGAGCACGGCCGTGCCCGCGCGAACGCGGATCTCGTCTCCGTCGCGCCACGCGACGATTTCGACCGCGCCGCTGCCGGGAACGAGCCGGTCACAGAGCACGCGATCGACGATCCGGAGGTTCCTCCGGCCGCGAGCCGGGTCGAGGTAGGCGAATGCCGTGTTCACGCGTACGCCCCCGTCGACGTTGACCGGCTCGACGCCGAAGCCGACGCCGCCGTCGAGGTCGTCGAGGTCGTCCGCGCGCGGCAGGCCGAGCGCGACGGCTGCTTCGAGACAGGCGCGGTGGAACGGGCCGACCTCGTCCTCGTCGTATGCACGAACCCGGAGCCGCTCGCGCGCGCGGGCGAACAGCGGCCGCAAAGCGTCCGCGCCCCAGCGCCCGTCGCCGGCGATCCTCGCCCAGCCGTCGTAGTCCTCCTCGCATCCGACCGCGGCGATGCACCCGTTGTGTGACGAGCAGCCGCCGATCACCCGCGCGCGTGGCAGCTCGACCGGGCCGCGCAGCGGATGCAGGTTGCCGGTGTCGTAGCCCCAGGAGTGCGAGGCGACGAGCGCGCCGCCGTCGAGCAGATCGGCCGGCCAGTGGCCCGAGTCGCGCGGGCCGTAGTCCGGCCCCGCCTCGAGGACGACGACATCCGTGTCGCTCTCCGCGGCGATCCTGCCCGCGACGACACAGCCGGCCGTGCCTCCGCCCAGGACGACGACGTCGCACGAGAGCCGTTCCACCGCCCGAGTATCTCGACTCCTGCCGCGGCCGTACGATGGAGGCGTGGCCATGTTCTTCGTCGTCGAGCGCCGCTCCGGCCCGGAGTGGGACGCGTCGCGGCCGCTGGAGGAGCAGTCCGGCTGGGACGCGCACGCCGCCTTCATGGACGGCCTCGTGGAGTCGGGGTTCGTCGTGTTCGGAGGGCCGCTCGCCGACGAGCATCGGGTGATACTTGCCGTCGAGGCCGCATCCGAGGAAGATGTCCGCGCGACGCTCGCGCGCGATCCGTGGGGCGAGACCCACCTCGTGGTCGCGTCGGTCGACCGCTGGACGATCAGGCTCGACGGACGAGCCGCCTAGCCCCGTTTCTTCGCGATCCTCTCCGTCACGTAGGACGCGACGTCCTGGATCTCCTTCTCGCTGAGCGAGCCCTTGAAGGCGGGCATCCCGCCGCCGCCGTCTCGCACCTGCCGTAGAACAGCCTCGCGGTCGGTCTGCTCGACCAGCGTGGGGCCGCCGTTCGCCCCCGTGCCGCTGAGGCCGTGACAGCCGGAGCAGTTGTCGACGAAGACCTGCATCCCGGCCGTAGCGTCGCCCGTCGTCGGAGCCTCGCCCGCGTGCCCGACACCCGCGCCGGCGCCGCCCGGCTTGGCAGGCCCCATCGTCCCGTCGAGCGAGAAGAGCCAGAGGTTGTCGCCGTGGGAGCTCGCGGCCAGCGCATTGCCGCCCGCGACGAACGCGAGGTACTGCGTGCCGTCGCGCTCGAAGCTCGTCACCGTCGAGTTCGCTCCGGCGCCGGTCTGGAAGCTCCAGAGCCGCTCGCCGGTGGTCGCGTCGTACGCCTCGAGCTCGCCGCCGTTCCGCCCGACGAAGACGAGCCCGCCCGCAGTCGCGACCGAGCCCGAGTAACACGACTCGGGCCAGCGCTTCTGCCAGACCGTCTTGCCCGTCCGCGGGTCCCAGGCGCCGAAGAAGCCCGTCTGCGTGCCGAAGCCCGCCGTCGTGAAGACGCTGCCGAGGTCGGCCACCTGCCCCTGCTTGCCCTTGGGAAGCTGGTCACCACTTCGCGTGTAGCCCGAGACCGACCGCATGCCGCAGACGTAGAGGTACCCCGTGTCGGGGCTGTAGCTCATCGGCTGCCAGTTCGTGCCGCCCTGGGGCCCGGGAACGATCACGCGGACCTCCTCCCGGAACGGCGCGTAGATCCGGCCCTTCTCGACCTGCGGGGGCACACCGTTCGCGTTCGCCTTCGCGAGCTTCTCGATTCCCGCGACGTCGGCGTCGGTGACATCGTGCGAGAAGAACGGGGCGTACTGCGGTATGGGCTGCGTCGCGGCGGTCTTCTGAACGGGATCCTGCGGCACCGCCTCGTCCTCGACCGGCAGGAGCGGCTTGCCCGTCTCCCGGTCGAGCACGTACGTCCAGCCGGTCTTGCTCGTCTCCGCGATCGCCTTCCGCTCCTGGCCGCCGATCCGCGTGTCGAACAGCACGACGGGGCTCGGCGAGTCGTAGTCCCAGATGTCGTGGCGCACCTGCTGGAAGTGCCAGCGGTACTTTCCCGTCTTGGCGTCGACCGCGACGATCGACGCCGCGAAGAGGTTGTCGCCCTCGCGCCGCGAGCCGTCGAGGTCGGGGGAGGCGTTGCCCGTCGAGAAGTAGAGGAGCCCGAGCTCCGGGTCGACGGCCGGCGTCTGCCACATCGGCGCGCCGCCGCGCTGCCACGCGTCCGTGCCCGCGGGCCAGCTGTCGTGCCCCGTCTCCCCAGGCCCGGGGATCGTGTAGAAGCGCCAGACGAGCTTGCCCGTCTCCGCGTCGTAGGCCTGCACGCGCCCGCGGATCGAGAACTCGCCGCCCGAGACGCCCGTGATCACCATCCCGTCGTAGTAGAGGGGTGCGGCCGTGATCGTGTAGCCCTTCCGCCAGCTCCCGACCTGCCTCTTCCAGGCGACGGCGCCGGTGTCCTGGTCGAGCGCAACGAGGTTCCCGTCGAGCTGGCCGATGTAGACCTTCCCCTCGCCGATCGCGACACCGCGGCTGAGCCACCCGCAGCAGACCGTGTTGATCTTCTGGCTGATCCCCGACTCGTACTTCCAGCGGATCTTTCCCGTCTCGACGTCGACGGCGAACACGTCGTCCTCGCCCGTGGGCACGTAGAGCACGTCGTCGTAGAAGATCGGCTGCCCCTCCGCCGAGTACTTCGCCGCCGTGCCCGACTCGAGGTCGGTCATCCAGACGCCCTTCAGGTCCTTCACGTTCGACGTATCGATCCCGTCGAGTGGCGAGAAGCGCTGGTTCGCGAGCGTGCCGCCGTTCGTGAGCCAGACGTCTGTCGGCTCCCTCGTGAGCTCGTCCGCGCTCAAAGCGGGCACCGTCGCCGGCCACGAGCTCCCGGTGTCGCGGATGGCCAAGAGCCACACCGCCGCGGCGGCCGAGAGCACCAGAATCGCGCCCGCGACGACGGCGAGCCAGGACGCGAGCCGACCGCCGGGCGCTTCCATTCCCGCGTGTCTACCCCCGCCGCGGGGCCGGCGAAACGCCGAGGATCGCGCGGGCTAGACTCCCGGTCTCGCCCTCTTAGCTCAGTTGGTAGAGCACCTCCATGGTAAGGAGGGGGTCGACGGTTCGAGTCCGTCAGAGGGCTTCGCGAAGTTCCTGCAGGTCAGGTCCTTTTGTTTACCAGAGAGGCGACGGCTTTCGGCCACGACCGAGCGCGATCTCCGCAGAGGCAGTCGCCACGAACACATCGTGGCAACTCCGCCGACAACGTGCCACGAGCGGGACGTGTCGAGACGGCGAATCTGCCCACCGGCCAGTCGAGCAGATGCGACCCCGCTCGTCGTCAAACGAGGCGACGGTCGACGACGAAGTGCCAGGCACGCCGGATCCGGTTCATGACTCTTCCTCAAGCATTCGCCGCCGATCCGTCCTCGCTAGCGAGCGAATGTAGGTTCGGCGGGTGGAGGTCGTGCGGACGAACGGACTCGAGCTCGCGTATGAGCGAGTGGGCGAGGGGGCGCCGCTCATCCTCGTGCACGGCGGCGCCGAGGATGGTCGGGTATGGCAACCGCAGCTGGCTGCTTTGGCCGACGAGTTCACGGTCGTCGCCTGGGACGAGCCGGGGGCGGGCCGCTCCTCGGACGTGCCCGCGGGTTTCGGCTTGGCGGAGT
>DASTKF010000114.1:0-4102 GCA_035716065.1 Gaiella sp. | reverse complement strand
TGATCCTCGTGAGCGGCATGGCCGAGGGCTTCACCGGCTACCTCCTGCCGTGGGACAACACGGCGTACTGGGCGACGGTCGTCGGCATCAACATCAACGCGACGGGCCCCTTCGTCGGCCCGTTCCTAGCGCAGTTCCTCCAGGGCGGCCTGGCGATCGGCCCGGACACGTTGCCGAAGTTCTACGCCCTGCACATGCTCGTGCTGCCCGGTGCGATCATGGCGCTGATCGGCCTGCACCTGTACCTCGTCGTGCGCCTCGGCGTCACGTCCCCGCCGTGGTCGAAGACGGCGGCCGGTCGGGAGCGCGGACCGGAAGCGGGCGCGCGTGAGGGTCTCATCCGCGATCCGGCGACCGAAGGGGACTCGGACTGATGGGCGTCCCGCTCTCCGAGCGCAACCGCGCCGAGCACAAGCGCTACAAGGAGGACGTCGAGCGGGAGGGCAAGAGCTTCTGGCCCTACGCGGTCCTCCACGACGCGATCATGTCGCTCGTCGTCGTCGCGGTGATCATCGCGCTCGCGTGCATCTGGTACTTCACGGCAGACGGCGTCGAGGCCGGGCTGCTCGGGCCGTGGTACGCGACCGAGGCCGACCCGGGGACGATCAGCTTCGTCCCGCGGCCGGACTGGTTCTTCTACTTCCTCTTCTACCTCCTGCGGATCTTCAAGTGGCCGGAGTCGGTCGTGCTCGGCACCGTGGGCATCCCGACGATCCTGCTCATCCTGCTGATCGGGCTGCCGTTCTACGACCGGCGTCCCGAGCGGCGTCCCGGCCGGCGGCCGGTTGCGATGATCGCCGCCGTCCTGGTGGTCATCTCGATGGCGACCCTCACCTGGAAGGGCGCAACCGCGAAGGAGGCGCTCGGCTCCGAGCTGATCGCCGCCGGCAAGCCGGAGGAGTGGGCGGAGAAACAGGGCTTCGCCGACAACCCGACGGCCCTCGCAGGCGCGAAGCTCTTCGCCGAGTCCGGCTGCCTCAACTGCCACACGTACCTCGGGGAGGGCAACGCCAACCTCGGCGCACCGATCCTGAGCGACATCGGAGCGTCCGGCCGCGGCGTCGACTTCTTCAAGTCCTACGTGTCGAACCCGGCGCAGTACGGCAACAACGTGATGATCTCGTACGGCTACCTCGGCGACGAGAACCTCACGAAGCTCGCGACGTTCCTGGACGCGAGCCGCGGCGGCGGGTAGCCCGGGGCGAGCGGGTTACGCTCTCCGCGTGACGTACGAGTCGGGCTCACTGGCGCCGAACGAGGTGCGGCGGCTGTTCGACCGCATCGCGCCGATCTACGACGCGATGAACCGCGTCATGACCGTCGGGCTCGACCGGTCGTGGCGGCGGCTCGCGGTCGAGGCGGTCGTGCAGCCCGGAGAACGCGTGCTCGACGCGTGCTGCGGCACGGGTGACCTCGCGATCGCGGCCGAGCGCGAAGGCGGGCACGTGACCGGGCTCGACTTCTCTCCCGCCATGCTCGAGCGCGCGCGCCGCAAGTCGACGACGATCGAGTGGGTCGAGGGCGACATGCTCGCACTGCCGTTCGAGGATGCGTCGTTCGACGCTGCGACCGTCGGGTTCGGCGTCCGCAACGTCGTCGACCTGGAGCGGGGCGTGGCGGAGTTGCGGCGGGTTCTCCGGCCGGGCGGCCGGCTGGCGATCCTCGAGATCACGCAGCCACGCGGGCTGCTGCGGCCGTTCTTCTCCCTCTGGTTCGACCGGATCGTGCCGCTGCTCGGGAAGGTGCTGCCGGGCGGCAAGGCGTACACCTACCTCCCCGCGAGCGTGCGCCGCTTCCCGGGCGCCGAGGAGCTCGCCGCGCTGCTCGAGCGCCACGGGTTCGACCAGGTGCGGTTCCGCCTCATGGGCGGGACGATCGTGGCGCTGCACACCGCCGTCGCGGCCGCGGAGCGCGGCGATTAGCGCGCTCGAGACGATCGCGTCGGTCGAGGGCCTGCGCGACTACCTCGGCGCGGTCGAGGATCGCCTCGAGGCAGTTGTTGCCGCCCATCCCGGCACGGTCGCCGCCGTGGGTGCGGACGCGCTGGCGGCCGGCGGGAAGCGGCTGCGGCCCACGCTGACCTTCCTCTCCTCCCCAGTCGGCGCGAAGCCGCCGGTGGTGGAGGGCGTCGCGGTCGAGCTGGTCCACATGGCGACGCTGATCCACGACGACATCGTCGACGGTGCGCACGTCCGCCGGGGCCGCGCTGCCGCCTGGACGCAGCACGGCTCCGACGCCGCGAAGGCCGCAGGCGACCATCTGTTCGCGGCCGCGTTCGCGCTGCTGGCGGAGACCGGATCGCACGGGCAGGTCTCAGCGCTCGCAGACGCGTCGCTCGCCCTTGCGCGGGGTGAGGCGATGCAGCGGCTCCAGCGCCACGATCCCTCGACGAGCGTCGACGCCTACCTCGAGCGGTGCGCGCTCAAGACCGGCTCGCTCTTCGCCGCGGCGTGCGTCCTCGGGGGAGGGAACGGCGAATTCGGCCGCCTCGTCGGGATCGCGTTCCAGATCGTCGACGACGTGCTCGACTGCTCGGGCGAGACGGTCGAGACGGGGAAGATCCCGGGCACCGACCTCCGCGACGGGACGCCGACGCTGCCGCTGCTTCTCGCGGCCCGCGAGGACGAGGCCGTGCGCGCGGCGCTTGCCGGCGGCCCGCTCGAGGGCGCGCTCGTCCGGGTCGCGGCCACCGGCGCGCTCGAGCGCTCGCTCGAAGTCGCACTGGACTACGCTGCACGGGCGCGCGCGAGCCTGGACGGCTCCGTCCGCCGGGAGGAGCTCGAAGCGCTCGCCGACGCCGTCGTCGAGCGGAATCGCTGAGAGGTGACCGGATTGCACGCCCACCAGCCGAGGTGCCCGACCTGGTGTCCGACTTCAGTCGGACACCTTCGCCCTTCGCAGAGCTGTTGGGTGCCGGCGTGAGGAGCTGCGAGCCCGTCCTCGGAGGTGTCCGACTGAAGTCGGACACCGGGGACACCGGGAACACCCGTGGGAGCGAAGCGTGATCAGGCTCGGGCGGATCTCGTACGTCAACATGGCGCCGGTCTTCCACCGGCTGACGCATGAGGTCGAGGAGGTCACCGGCGTCCCGACGACGCTCAACCGGATGCTCCTCGACGGGGAGATCGACGTCGCTCCCATCTCCTCGATCGAGTACGCGCGGCACGCGCCGCGGCTGCGTCTGCTGCCGCGGCTCTGCGTCTCGTCCGAGGGGGCCGTCGACTCGATCCAGCTCGTCACGCGCATGTCGCTCGGCCGGATCCGGACGGTCGCGGTCACGCCGGAGAGCGCGACGTCGGTCGTCCTGACGAAGGTGCTGATCCCGCAGGCGGAGCTCCTGCCGCTCGAGGCGGCGAACGAGGCCGACGCCAAGCTGCTCATCGGTGACGCCGCGCTGAAGAGCGCCTTCGAGGACCCGACGCCGCACCACGATCTCGGCCGTCTCTGGCTCGAGCGCACGGGGCTGCCGATGGTGTTCGCGGTGTGGGCGGCGCCGGAGCCGCTCGTGGACGGGCTCGGCGACCTCCAGGACGCGCTCGTCGCCTCGGTTCGTCTCGCGCGCTCGGAGCCCGAGCGCCTCGCCTACGAGGCGAGCGAGCGCTACGGCTACCCGCCGGGCTTCCTCGCGCGGTACTTCGAGAAGCTCCGCTACAGCTTCGGCCCGCGCGAGCGCGCCGGCTTCTACACCTTCCTCGAGATGGCCCGCGACGTCGGCGAGCTCGGCCAGGTTCCCGAACTCCGCTTCATCCCCGGCGAGCCGGCCCGCGTCTCGGGCTAGGAGCCCGCGAGCGCCGGCGGGCGTGCGGCGTGGCGGTACTCGACCCGGTAGCCCAAGCGGCGCGGGATCGCGAGCAGGCTCTCGAGGTCGAGGTCGACCGTGGCGCCCGCCTTCTGGGTGACCTCGTCCTCGATCGGCAGGTCGAAGTCGTCGGCGCCGTACTCGAGCGCGCGGAAAGCGTCTTCGTTCTGGGTCAGCACCGAGGTGCGGAAGTGGCGGACGTTGTCGAGGAAGATCCGCGAGAGGGCCATGTGGCGCCAGTACTCGCGCGCGGAGATCTCGCGTCCGCCGAAGGCGGTGCCGTAGGGCTTGTACGTCCAACAG
>DASTKF010000113.1:0-8248 GCA_035716065.1 Gaiella sp. | reverse complement strand
GAGGCCGTCGCGCCGCGGTACGTCGAGCACGACCCGCACGACGCCGACCCCGTCGCGCTCGTGCGGGAGCACGCGCTTGGGAAGGCGCGCTCCGTCCACGCGGCGGGACGCACGACCCTCGGCGTCGACACGACGGTGCATCTCGGGCAGCGGGTCTATGCGAAGCCGCGGGACGAGGGCGACGCCCGGGCGATGCTGCGAGAGCTCGCGGGCAGGACGCACGCGGTGCTCTCCGGGCTCTGCCTGATCACGCCCGCCGGCGAGGTGGTCGAGCACGCCGAGACGCTCGTCACGTTCCGTCACCTCGACGACACGGCCATCGACCGCTACGCGGCGAGCGGCGAGTGGGAGGGGCGGGCAGGGGGCTACGCGATCCAGGGTCTCGGCGGCCGGCTCGTCGAGCGGATCGACGGCGACTACCTCAACGTCGTCGGGCTCCCGGGCGCCTTGCTGCTCGACGTGCTCGAGGCGCACGCGCCTGCGGCGCTCGCCTGACGGCGGGTCGAAAACGGCTGCAAATCCCGCCGGAGCTACACTGGCCGCCTCATGGGCATGTTCCGCTCGATGACCGGCTTCGGCGGCCGCGACATGGCCGTCGACCTCGGCACCGCCAACACGCTGGTCTACGTCCGCGGGCGCGGCATCGTGCTCTCGGAGCCCTCCGTCGTCGCGATCGACCAGCGGACGGGCGACGTCCACGCGGTCGGCGTCGAGGCGAAGCGGATGCTGGGGCGGACTCCAGGCTCGATCTCTGCGATCCGGCCGCTCAAGGACGGCGTGATCGCCGACTTCGACGTCACGGAGCAGATGCTCAGGCACTTCATCCAGAAGGTGCACCAGCACCGCTTCGCGCATCCGCGCGTCGTGGTCTGCGTGCCCTCCGGCGTGACGGGCGTCGAGAAGCGCGCCGTCGAGGAGGCGACGCTCTCCGCCGGCGCGCGCCAGGCGTACCTGATCGAGGAGCCCATGGCCGCGGCGATCGGCGCCGGACTCCCGGTCGCCGAGCCGACCGGGAACATGATCGTCGACATCGGCGGCGGCACCACGGAGGTCGCCGTCATCTCGCTCGGCGGGATCGTCGTCTCGCAGTCGCTCCGCGTCGGCGGCGACGAGATGGACGAGGCGATCGTCAACCACATCAAGAAGGACTACAAGCTGCTCGTCGGCCAGCAGACGGCCGAGGAGATCAAGCTCGAGGTCGGGTCCGCGCATCCGATGGCGGAGGAGGTGCAGGCGGAGGTCCGCGGCCGCGACATGCTGACGGGTCTGCCGAAGACGGTGATCATCACGTCGGAGGAGATCCGCCGCGCGCTCGACGAGCCCGTTTCGCAGATCGTCGACGCGATCAAGTCGACGCTCGACAAGACGCCACCCGAGCTCGCCGCGGACATCATGGACCGCGGCATCGTGCTCGCCGGCGGCGGCGCGCTCCTGCAGGGGCTCGACCAGCGTCTCCGGCACGAGACGCAGATGCCGGTCCACCTCGCCGAGAGCCCGCTCACCTGCGTGGCGGTCGGCTCCGGGCGCAGCCTCGAGGAGTTCGAGGCGATCCACCGCTCGAACCGAGCACGCGCCCGCCGCAACGGCAACCGCCGGTAGAGGTGGTGGGGTCTGGCGCCGTAGGTGCCTGACCCCAGTGACGCTCCCGCCTTTCCAACCCCGGTGCTCGTCCGAGCGTCGCTTGGGACTGGCACCTGCGGTGCCAGTCCCCGGAGGCAGTCCCCGACCCCGGCTACCATTGGCCGGTGCCCCGGAACCGCACCGCACGGACGGCGGTGCTGGGCGTGAGCGTCCGGCGACCCGCGGAAGGCAAGTCCTCGACACGAACCACCGCAGCCATGAGGCGGCGGCTCGTCGTGGGCGGCCTCGTGCTGCTCTCGCTCGTGCTCGTCACCATCTCCTTCCGCGAGGACGGCAGCGGGCCCCTCGCGAGTGTCCAGAACGGGGCGGCAGCCGTGCTGCGGCCGTTCCAGGTCGCCGCCGACCGTGTTGCCGAGCCGTTCCGCGACGCCTACGGCTGGACGAGCAGCCTCCTCGACGCCCGCTCGGACGCCGCTCGGCTCGAGAAGGAGAACGAGCTGCTGCGCCAGCAGGTCGCCGAGCGACAGCTCGCGCTCCGCGAGAACGTCACGCTGCGGAAGCTCCTCGCGTACCGCAACGGGCCTCGCTTCCCCGACGGCTACTCGGGGCTCGCGGCCGCCGTGATCTCGCGGCCGGCGGGCGCCTACGCGCAGGCGATCGTCATCGCCGCGGGCCGCAAGGACGGCGTCCGCACCGACGACCCGGTCGTCACCCAGGACGGGCTCGTCGGCAAGGTGAGCCGCGTGAGCTCACGTACGTCGCGCGTCACCCTGCTCACGGACGACGCGAGCGCCGCGTCGGCTCTCGACGTCGAGACGCAGGCGTTCGGCATCGTGCGCTCCGGTGACGGCGCGCGTGCGCCGCTTCGCCTCGACCGGGTGCCGAAGGAGGCCCGGGTGGCGATCGACGATACGATCGTCACGTCGGGCTGGAGCTCGCCGCGCCTCTCGTCGCTCTACCCGCGCGGGATCCGCATCGGCCGCGTCACGAGCTTCGGCCGCACCGACACCGACCTGTACACCCAGGTGCAGGTGACGCCGTTCGCCGACCTGAGCTCGCTCGAGGCGGTGCTCGTGTTGATCCCCGTCGACCGTATGGCGCGGGCGCGGTGATCACCGCGTTGCGCATCGCTCCGCTCGTCTTCGTCGCGGCGATCGTGCAGGTGACCGTGCTCGGGGGTGCGCGCGTGCTCTGGGCAGAGCCCGACCTGCTGCTCGTCACGATCGTCTGCGTCGCGCTCGCCGCAGGCTCGATCCCCGGGGCGGCAGCGGGCTTCGCCGGTGGGCTCCTCATCGACGTCATGACGCTCGGCACGCTCGGGACGACGTCGATCGTGCTCACGCTCGCCGGCTACTGGGCCGGGCGCTACGGCGAGACGACCGGCCGCGGCCGGCGCTATGCCGCCCCGCTCGCCGCGTTCGCGATCTCGATCCTCGCCGGCCTGGGCGGCGTCGCGCTCCACTTCCTCCTCGGCGAGCCGGTCGCCGCGCGCGACGCGCTCGTGACAGCCGTGCCGAGCGCGATCCTCGCGGCGGTGCTCGCCCTCGGCGTCTCCCGCATCACCGGCGCGATCTTCGAGCCGCCACGAGGGCTCGAGCGCCCGCGTCAGGTGGAGCTCGTGTGAGCACGCACACGCCGTACGGCGAGCCGCGTGCGCCGTCGAGCAGGTTCCTCCCGCCCGATCCCGGCGTCGAGGCGCCGTACCGTCTGACGCCCGGCCTCGCGTTCCGGGTGGGGATCCTCGGGATCGTCGCGCTGGCCGTGTTCGCGGTGCTCTTCTTCCGGCTCTGGTCGCTCCAGGTCCTCTCCGGCGACACGTACCTGGCGGCGGCGCAGGGGAATCAGCTACGCACGATCCGGCTCGAGGCGCCGCGCGGGACGATCCTCGACCGCCACGGCAAGATGATCGTCGACAACGTCGCCGGCACGGCCGTGAAGCTCTGGGTGGGCGACCTGCCGAAGAACCGCCGCTACGCGGTCATCAAGCACCTCGCCGAGGTCCTGCGGGTGCCGCCGCTCCAGCTCGCCAAGGAGGTGGACGAGCGCATCGCCGACCCGCTCAACCCGATCACCGTGAAGACGGCCGTGGGGGAGGACCAGGTCGCCTACCTGTACGAGCACTCTTCCGAGTTCCCGGGCGTCCAGATCCAGCAGACCTACCTGCGCCACTACCCGTACCAGTCGCTGGCGGCGCAGGTGCTCGGCTACGTGGGCGAGGTGTCGCCGGGGGAGCTCGACCAGAAGCCCAAGGTCTACAAGCCGGGCGACAAGGTGGGAAAGACCGGCGTCGAGGCGCGTGACGACGAGTACCTCCGCGGCGACGCCGGCCTGGCGGAGATTCGCGTGGACTCCATGGGACGCCCGCAGGGTCCTCTCCAGCTGCGGCACGAGGCGCGGCCGGGCAAGGCCGTGCGGCTGACGATCGACGTCGGGCTCCAGCGCGCCGCGGAGCAGGCGCTGCGGTACGGGATCTCCACGGCCCGGGCGAACGAGTCGTACTACGCCGACGGCGGCGCGATCGTCGCGCTCGATCCGAACGACGGCGCGGTGCTGGCGATGGCCTCGAGCCCGACGTACAAGCCATCGGTCTACGTCGGGCGGGTCGACCCGAAGAAGATCGAGCCGCTCGTCGACGACAAGGTCGCGAAGGAGAAGAACTACCCGGGGATCAACCGAGCCACGAGCGGCCGGTACCCGCCGGGCTCGATCTGGAAGCCCGTCACGGCGCTCGCGGCGATGCAGGAGCACATGCTGCAGCCCTACCAGGCGCTCCAGTGCACGCCCACGGCGACGTACGGGCTCGACAAGCACGAGTTCAAGAACTGGGACCCGTACGTCAATCAGCCGATGACGCTGGTCGAGGCGCTTGCCCGGTCGTGCGACACCTACTTCTACCAGCTGGGCTACCAGTTCTATCTCGAGGGCGACCGGGGCCGGAACCGTATGCAGCAGTGGGCGAAGAAGTTCGGCTTCGGCGTCCCGACGGGCTTCGACCTCGGCGGCGAGGACGCAGGGCTGGTGCCGACGCCGGCCTGGCGGAAGAAGGTGGGAAAGACCGACTGGGACCGCGCCTGGAACCCGGGCAACTCGATCCAGCTCTCGATCGGCCAGCAGGACGTGCAGGTGACGCCGCTGCAGATGGCGCGCTTCTACGCGATGATCGCGAACGGCGGCAAGCTCGTCACCCCATACGTCGTCTCGCAGGTCGAGACCGCCGCCCCGAACGGGCAGTCGCCGGTTGTCGAGCGGCGCTTCGCCCCCGACCCGCCCAAGGCGGTCGGTGTCGACCCGGCGGCGCTCGCGGTCGTTCGCGACGGCCTCTACTCCGCGACCCACTCGACGTACGGCACGTCGTCGGGCGTCTTCGCGAGCTTCCCGATCCCGATCGCCGGCAAGACCGGAACGGCGGAGAAGGTCGTCCCGATCCCCGGCTACCCCGCCGGGCACACGGAGGACCAGTCGTGGTGGTGCGGCTACGGCCCGGCGCTGACGGAGGCGCCCCGCATCGTCGTCTGCGCCGTGATCGAGAACGGCGGCCACGGGTCGACCGCCGCGGCGCCGGCGGCACTACGCGTCTTCGAGAAGTTCTTCGGCGCGAAGGCCGAGAGCCAGACCCTGGTGAGCACCGACTGATGATCGTCGACGCCGGACGCCAGCGGATCCCGCTCCGTCGCGACGCGGTCGACCTGGCTGCACTCGTCCGCCGGCTCGATCTCGTGCTGCTCCTCGCCGCGGGCGCGCTCGTCGGCTACGGGCTGTGGGCGGTGGCGGGCATCACCCGCTTCGACGTCCCCGGCGATCCGGGCTACTACGTCACGCGCCAGGCGATCGCGGCGGCGCTCGGCGGCGTCGGGCTCGTCGTCGCGATCGCGATCCCGCCGAGCCTCTACCGGCGCCACTGGCGCGTCGTCTACGGCGTCGCGATCGGCCTCATGGTGGTCGTCTTCGCGTTCGCGGAGGCGATCCGCGGCTCGAAGCGCTGGATCGACATCGGGCCGCTCCAGTTCCAGCCGTCCGAGTTCGGGAAGGTGCTCTTCGTCCTCGCCATCGCCGGCTTCCTCGTCGAGCGGCAGCGCGACCTCGGCCGACTCCGGACGATCGCCGTGGCGCTCGCGCTCGGCGCCGCCCCCATGCTTCTCGTCTTCCTGCAGCCCGACCTCGGCACCGCGCTCGTCTACGCCGCTGCGTTCTCCGCCGTGCTCTTCGTCGCGGGCGTCCGCTGGCTCCACCTCGCGCTCCTCGGAACACTCGCCGCGACGCTCGTTCTCGGCGTGCTCTGGTTTCTCCCCGCGTCGGGCATCGAGGTGCTGAAGCCGTACCAGACCGCGCGCCTGACCGGCTTCGCGAACCCGGACGCCGACCCGAGCGGGCTGACGTACAACGTCACGCAGTCGATCACCGCGGTCGGCTCGGGCGGCATCGACGGGCGCGGCGTCGACGAGGCGAGCCAGACGCGCTTCGACTACCTCCCCGAGCATGCGACCGACTTCGTCTTCGCCTCGTTTGCCGAGCAGCGCGGGTTCTTCGGGACCGCGATCCTGCTGCTCCTCTACCTGCTCGTCGTCTGGCGGGGCCTGCGGGTGGTGACCGTGGCCGGCGACATGTACGGCGCCGTCGTCGCGGGCGGCCTGGTCTTCGGCTTCCTCTTCCAGGTGTTCGTCAACGTCGGCATGACCATGGGCATCGCGCCCGTCACCGGCATTCCGCTCCCGTTCGTCACGGTCGGCGGCTCGTCGATGGTCGCGAACCTCGTCGCCATCGGCATCCTGCAGGCGATCCACGCGCGCGGGCGGACGGACGAGCTGCGGTGAACGCGCTCGGGATCGGGCCGCGCGACGTCCTCTCGCTGGCTCGGCACAGCCGCCGCACGCTGTCGCCCAAGGGCCCGATCCTCGTCACCGGCGTCCTCGCCGAGCAGCTCGCCGCGGAGCTCCGGGCCGGCGGCGACGCGTCACTCGTGCTCACGCACGGCGATCCGGCCGAGGCCGCCGCGGTCGTCTGCGTGGTCGGGGAGGCAGCCACGCCGTCCGACGAAGAGGTGCTGCGCACCGCGACGCGCGCGCTCGTGCCCGTGATCGGCGTCCGGACCGGCTCGTCGAGAGCGGCGATCCCGTACGTCCTCGCCACCGACGTCGTCGACGTCCCGCCCGGTCAGGGCTTTCCGGTCGACGAGATCGCCCGCACCCTCGCCGCCGCGCTCCGCACGGACGGCGCCCCACTCGCCGGCGCGCTGCCCGTGCTGCGGGACGCAGTGCAGGCGCGGCGGGTCACCGACGGGGTGCTCGCCGCGAGCACGCTCGCGCTCGGCCGCGGCGGCCCGCGGCTCCCGCTTCTCGCGCTGTCACAGGCGCGGATGCTCTCCGACGTCGCGGCGACGAGCGCGAGGCCCATGCCGGAGACGCCGCGGGCGACCGCCGAGGCCGTCGCCCCTCCGCTCGTCGCGTCGCTCGCGACCGGTGTCCTCGCGCGCGCCCTCGTCCGCCGGCTTCCGGTGCGGAACCGTTTGCTCGACGGCGCCGTCGCCGCCGCGGCCACGTACGCGCTCGCGACGGTGTTCGGGCGCGTCGCACGCCGCTAGATCACTCCGCGCGCCCGGCTCCGTCCGGCCCTGGACCTAGGATCGCACCCGTTCACGGTCCTATCGACGCGGAGGTCGACGGTGCCCGATACGGAGCTCGCAGAGGAACTGCTGCAGATCGAGGAGGCAGACGCCTGGTTCGAATACCTCGAGTCGACCCGCGGGCAGGGCGAGAACCGCTACCACGAGCTCGAGTCCTGGGCGTGGGCGCGGCTCACCCAACGCCTGCGGGCGGTGCGTGCGCGCCGCGCGCGGCTGCGCCCGGCTGCAGCCTGAACCGAAGCGGTTCGGTGGGCCGCCGGGCTCGCTGATAGCCTTGCGTCAGGCTCATGGCCACCGATTTCGCCATCCGACGCTGCGCGAGGCGCTCCGCTCCTGCGGTCGTGCGCCCGCGCGCGCTTACACGAGGAGACACGAGGATTGCCTTGGTTCCGGTTCCGACGACGCAAGGACGACCCGGCGGCAGACGCCGCCACGACGGCCGAGGAGGCACAGGCCCAGCCTGAGGCGCTCGCCGTCGAGGAGACAGACGCGGCCGACGAGGCCGACGAAACGACCGCGACCGACGGCGACGCCGCGCGCAAGCGCCGGCGTCGCGGAAGCCGTGGCGGCAAGGGGCGCCGCAAGCCCGGCGCATCCGCCGACGCAGCCGAGGACGGAGATTCCGCGCCTCCCGACGAGGCGCCGAAGCGGCAGCAGAAGACATCCGTCGACAAGGGCGACAAGGGCGAGAAGGGCGAGAAGGGCGAGAAGGGCTCGCGCAGCCGTTCCGGTCAGCGCTCCGGCGGCCGCGAGCGGCGCCGGCAGGTGCCGCGCCGCGCGCCGCTCCCGCAGGCGAAGCGCGAGCTCCTGATCTCGGTCGACGTCGGCGAGCAGCGCGTCGCACTGCTCGAAGACGACCGCGTCGCCGAGGTTTACCTCGAGCGGCCCGAGCGGCGCTCGATCGCAGGGAACATCTACGTCGGCCGAGTGGACAACGTGCTGCCCGGCATGGAGGCGGCATTCGTCGAGATCGGCCTCGAGAAGAACGGCTTCCTGTACGTGGACGAGATCGTCGTGCCGGAGCTCGAGGGCAAGCGGCACGGGAAG
>DASTKF010000112.1:0-7346 GCA_035716065.1 Gaiella sp. | reverse complement strand
CCGCGCTGGACGGAGATCAGGTGCAGCGCGTTGACCATCGCCGCGTTGGCGATCTCGACGATCCCGTATGCCGCCTCCGTCACCGAGAGCCCGAGCGGCCCGGCCAGCCGCTCCTCGATCGCCGCACGGGCGGCGTCGACGTCGAGGTGCATCTCGCCGCCGAGGAAGAAGTCGGGGTTCAGCCGGCCGAGCACGACGTTCGCGTCCGTGACGGTGGGCTCCGTCCCGCCGCCGCCGTAACAGACCGGCCCCGGGTCGGCGCCCGCGCTCTGCGGGCCGACGCGGAGCAGCCCGCCCGAGTCGACCCACGCGATCGACCCACCGCCGGCGCCGATCTCGACCAGGTCGACGACGGGCGTCCGCACCGGGTAGCCGGAGAGCGACATCTGGCCGATCCCCGCCCCGGCATGGCCGCCGACGTTGTAGTCCTTCGTGACCGACGGCTGCCCGTCCTGAATCAGCCCGACCTTCGCGGTCGTGCCGCCCATGTCGAACGAGAGGATGTCCGGCCGCTCGATCGTCTCACCGAGGTGCGCGGCGGCGATCACGCCCGCGGCCGGGCCCGACTCGACCATGAACACCGGCCGTCGTGCCGCCGCGTCCGAGCCGAAGACGCCGCCGCTCGACTGCATCACGAGCAGCTTCGCCGTCACCCCCGCCTTGGCCAGTCGCCCCTCGATCCGCTCGAGGTAGCGGCCGACGACCGGACGGATCGCGGCGTTGATGACCGTCGTCGACGCGCGCAGGTACTCGCGGAACTCGGGCGCGACGTCGGACGAGAGCGAGACCGGGATGCCCGGGAGCTCCTCGGCCAGGATCTCGCCGACTCGCCGCTCGTGCTCGGGGTTGACGTAGGCGTGCAGCAGGCAGACGGCGACCGACTCGACGCCCGCGTCGGCCAGCACCTCCGCCGCGGCGCGCACCGACTCGTCGTCCAGGTCGACGAGAACCTCGCCGGCCGGCCCGAGCCGCTCGCGCACCTCGACGGCGCGGTCGCGCGGGACGAGTGGGCGTGGCTTCTCGAAGAGCGTGTCGTAGAGCGTCGGCCGCACCTGCCGGGCGATCTCGAGCAGGTCGCGGAAGCCCTCCGTCGTGACGAACCCGCCGCGGGCGGTCTTGCCCTCGATGATGGCATTGGTCGCAACCGTGGTCGCGTGGACGACGAAGCGCACGTCCGCGGCGTCCTGCTCTCCGAGCGCGCGCCGGAACGCGTGCATGAACCCCTCCGACGGGTCGGCGGGCGTCGAGAGCACCTTCGAGATCGACGCCGCGCCGCTCTGCTCGTCGATCAACGTCGCGTCCGTGAACGTGCCGCCGATGTCTATCGCCACCCTCACCGTCCTGCTCATTCCCTCAGCGCCTCCGTTCGCTCGTCGTCGACGCCGCCGTCCACGACGGCGACCCGGTAGACCTCCTGCGCGCGCGCGGCGGACACCTTGCCCTCGAGCACGTCGCGCAGCACGCGCTCCGGCTCGCGCTCGGAGGGCGGCCCGTACCCGCCGCCGCCGCAGGTGCGGATCGAGACCACGTCGCCGGGCTCGAGGTCGAGCGTCGACTTCGAGAGGAGGCGCGTCTCCACCCCGCCGCGCACGTGGACGTACTCGGCGCGCGGTGCGTCATGCCCGCCCTCGACGCCCCATGGCCCCGACCGGTCGCGGTCGGCGAGGATCGTGAACGTCGTCGACAGGTCGAAGCGGTAGTCCTTCCGGAGGCCGAGCCCGCCGCGCGTGCGGCCCGGCCCTTCGCTGTCCGGCACGAGCTCGAGCCGCTCGACCCAGACCGGGTAGTTGAGCTCGGTCTCCTCGACCGGCGCGTTCTCCGTGTTCTGGCCGTGCGTCTGCACGGCGTCCGGGCCGTCGCTTCCGAACCGGCCGCCGTAGCCGCCGGCGAACGTCTCGTAGAAGCAGACGTACGCGCCCGCCTCCAGGTCGAGCGCGCCGAAGCCCGCCTGGCACATCATCCCCTTCGTCCCCGCCGGAAGCCGCTTCGGGAAGGCGGGCAGCAGCGCGCGGAAGAGGACGTCGACGAGACGCGTCTGCGTCTCCCACCCGCCGACGACCGGCGCCGGCCAGGTGCAGTTCGTCACCGTCCCCTCGGGTGCGTCCACCTTCAACAGGCGGTAGAAGCCGTCGTTGACCGGCAGGTCCGGGTCGACGAGGCACTTGAGCGCGTACGCGCAGGCCGAGAAGGTCTGCGCGAAGGTCGAGTTCACGGGCGCCCGGCGCTGCGGATCGGATCCCGTCGTGTCGAACCGCACCCCGTCGGGACCGATCTCGATCCGGGCGCGAAGCCGCACCGGCTCGTCCGTGAAGCCGTCGGTGTCGACCCACCCCTCGGCCTCGTAGACGCCGTGCGGTAGCGCCCGGAGCTCCGCCCGCGTCCGCCGCTCGGTGTACTCGAGCAGCTCGGCCATCGCCGCGCGCACCGTCGGGAGCCCGTGGCGCCCGACGACGGACTGGACGCGTCGCGCGCCCGTTGCATTCGCGGCAATCTGCGCGCGAAAGTCTCCTGCGGTCTCCCCGGTCGAGCGGATCTGCGCCAGCACGAGCCGGAACACGTCGTCCACGATCCCGCCGCCGGCCACGAGCTTGACGGGCGGGATGATGACGCCCTCCTGGAACACCTCGCGGAACGCGCCGATCGACGCCGGCGCGCCTCCGCCGACGTCCACGTGGTGCGCGAGATTCGCGACGTACCCGAGCAGCTCGCCCTCGCAGTGCACGGGTGAGATCAGCGAGACGTCGTTCAGGTGCACGCCGCTCGGGTGCGGGTCGTTGGTAACGAGCATGTCGCCGGGCGCGAGCTTCTCCGGCCCGTACTCGAGCACCGCCTTCGGCACCTGCTCGACCATGGAGCCGAGATGGACGGGCTGGGCGAAGCCCTGGGCAACCGCCCGGAGCTCGGCGTCGAAGAACGCGCACGAGAAGTCCGAGCGCGTCTTGATGTTCGTCGAGTACGCGCTCCGCTTGAGCGCGAGCGCCATCTCGTCCGTCGCCGCCACGAGCGCGTTCCGGATCACCTCGAAGGTGACGGGGTCTACCGAGGCCACCCGTACGCCTCCCGGGCGCGCTCCGCGCTCACCTTGCCCTCACGCACGTCCGTCTCGACCCGCGCTGGGTCGCGGTCGGCGGGCGGTCCGTAGCCGCCCCCACCGCAGGTGCGGATGGAGATCACGTCGCCGGGCTCCACCTCGAGCGTCGTCTTGGCGCCGAGCACGGTCTCGACTCCCGCGCGCACGAGGACATACTCCGCGCGCTCGCCCTCGAGCCCGCCGTCGAAACCCCATGGCCCGCTGCGCGTGCGGTCGGCGAGGACGGTGAAGGTCGTCGGGCGGTCGAAGCGGAAGTCCTTGCGCAGCCCGAGGCCGCCGCGGAAGCGCCCCGGCCCGCCCGAGTCCTCGATCAGCGAGAGCCGGTCGATCCGCACGGGGTAGTTCAGCTCGGTCTCCTCGACCGGTGCGTTCTCCGTGTTCTGGCCGTGCGTCTGCACGGCGTCCGGGCCGTCGCTCGCGAAGCGGCCGCCGTAGCCGCCGGCGAACGTCTCGAGGAAGCACGCGTACTCGCCCGTCGCGGCGTCGACCCCGCCGAAGCCCGCGTGGCACATCATCGCCTTCGTGCCCGCCGGCAGCCGCTCGGGAAGCGCCTGGAGGAGCGCCCGGAACATGACGTCGACGAGCCGGGTGTTCGTCTCCCAGCCTCCGACGACCGGCGCCGGCCACGTGCAGTTCGTCACCGTGCCGGCCGGCGCGTGCAGCGAGACGAGCCGGTAGAAGCCGTCGTTGACGGGCAGGTCCGGGTCGACGAGGCACTTGAGCGCGTACGCGCAGGCCGAGAACGTCTGCGCGAAGGTCGAGTTCACCGGCGCCCGGCGCTGCGGATCGGATCCGGTCGTGTCGAAGCGCACACCGTCGGGGCCGATCTCCACCCGCGCGCAGAGCCGCACGGGCTCGTCCGTGTAGCCGTCGTCGTCGATCTGGCCCTCCGCCTCGTACACGCCGTGCGGGAGCCCGGCGAGCTCTGCCCGCGCCCGCCGCTCCGTGTACTCGAGCAGCTCGACCATCGCCCAGCGCAGCGTCTCGTGCCCGTAGCGCGCCGCGACATCCTGCAGCCTGCGCCCGCCGGTCACGTTCGCGGCGATCTGCGCCCGGAAGTCCCCTGCGGTCTCGCGCTTCGAGCGGATCTGGGAGAGCAGGAGCCGGAAGACGTCCTCGACGAGCTCGCCGCTCTCGACGAGCCGGACGGGCGGAATGATGACGCCCTCCTGGAACACCTCGCGGAACGCCCCGATCGACGCCGGCGCGCCTCCGCCGACGTCCACGTGGTGCGCGAGATTCGCGACGTACCCGAGCAGCTCACCCTCGCAGTGGACCGGCGAGATCAGGGAGACGTCGTTCAGGTGCACGCCGCTCGGGAACGGCTCGTTCGTGACCAGCACGTCTCCAGGCCCGAGCCGATCGGCGCCGTAGTCGCGCACCGCCCGCGGGATCTGCTCGACCATCGAGCCGAGGTGGACGGGCTGGTTGAACCCCTGCGCGACCGCGCCCAGGTCGGCGTCGAACACCGCGCACGAGAAGTCCGAGCGCGTCTTGCTGTTCGTCGAGTACGCGCTCCGCTTGAGCGCGAGCGCCATCTCGTCCGTCGCCGCCACGAGCGCGTTCCGGATCACCTCGAACGTGACCGGATCGATCACGTCACCTTCCCGTCCGCGCGGTCGGCCGCGCGCCGTTCGGGCTCCCGGAGCGCGGGCTCGCCCCAGCCGCCGCCACCGGCCGTGCGGTGGACGAAGACGTCGCCCGTCTGGATGGTCGTCGAGAACATCGACGGCAGCACCTCCTCGCTGCCATCGGCGCGGATCAAGAGGTTCGACGACACTGCTCCGGGCGCGCCGCCGTGCAGGCCGTAGGGCGGGTGTGCCGCCCGGTCGGAGCGCACGATCAGCGACGTGTTCGGTGTCAGACACCGCCAGACGCGCTCGACGGCGAGCCCGCCCCGATGCTGCCCGTCCCCACCCGAGCCCGGCACGAGGCCGTAGCGCTCGATGCGGATCGGGAACTCCGACTCCGCAACCTCGACCGGGATGTTCGCCGCGAGGCTCGCCGGGTTCGTCAGCCCGTCGTTGCCGTCGTCGCGCGGCGTCCCGCCCCAGGTACCGACGACGAGCTCGTAGAAGACGAACCGCGAGCCGTCCGGGCGCTCCGCGCCGAAGACCGCGAGCGTGTTGCCACCCTCGCCGGCGGCGGGCACGCGGTCGGGAACCAGCTGGGCGAGCGCCCCGTTCACCGCGTCCAGCGCCCGGAACCCCGTCACGCCGCGCATCGACGACGCCCCCGGCATCACGACGTGCGCGATCGTCCCGGGCTTCGTCAGCACGGTGATCGGCCGGAACGCGCCTGAGGTGTTCGGCACCTCGGTCTGGATCGCCGAGCGGACCGCCTGGTAGACGCATGCCTGGACGAACGAGCGAGTGGAGTTGAGGGCACCCGCCACCATCGGCGCCGACTCGGTCAGGTCGACCGTGACCTCGTCGCCCTCGATCGTCACCGTCGCCGTGATCGGGACGTCGCGCCGCTCGATGCCGTCCGAGTCGAGGTAGTCGGTGAACGTCGCGACGCCGTCCGGCCACGCGGCGATCTCCTGCCGCACCAGCCGCTCGGTGTGGTCGACGAGGCCCGTCATCAGCGCCGCGAGCCGCTCGGCGCCGTAGCGGCGGGCCAGGTTCTGCAGCTCGCGCTCGGCGACGGTCGTCGCCGCCACCTGCGCGGCCAGGTCGCCGAGCGTCATCCTCGGGATCCGCACGTTCGCCCGGATCACCTCGAAGATCGTCTCGACCGGCTCGCCGCGGTCGTAGAGCTTGAGCCAGGGCAGCCGGATGCCCTCCTGGAAGATCTCCGTGTTGTCGCACGCGGCGGACCCCGGCAGGCGCCCACCGACGTCGCCGTGGTGAGCGGTCGTCGTCGCGAACCCGATCAGCGTCTCGTCGAGATACACCGGTCGGAAGACGAAGATGTCCTGCAGGTGGATGCCCCCGTCGAACGGGTCGTTCATCACGAAGACGTCGCCCGGCTGCATGCGGTCGCCCCACTTCGCGCGCAGCGTGTCCAGTGCGTGCGGTACGGAGCCGAGGTGGAACGGAACGGTCACCGCTTGCGCGACCGTCTCGCCGTCCGGCCCGCAGAGAGCGGCCGAGAAGTCCATCCCGTCGCGCACGACGGTCGAGTGCGCGGTGCGGAAGATCGTCGTCGCCATCTCGTCCGCGATCGAGGCAAGCGCGTTGCCGACGATCTCCTGGGTGATCGGATCGACCGTCCGGACGCTCACGAGAGCGTCTCCAGGACGAGGGTGTCCGTGGCGGGGTCGCGACGCGCCGACCATCCCGGGCGGACGACGACGGTCGTGTCGTACTCGTCGATCAGCAGCGGCCCCTCGACCGGAGCCTCCCCGATCGAGCCGCGCGCGCGAACGGGGAGGTCGCCGAGAACGGTCTCGCGCACGGCCGTGGCCGGCTCGAACCCGTCCTGGAGGGACAGGCGGTCGACCGCGTGCGCCGGCCCGAGAGCCGCGAGCCGCAGCGCTCGGATGTCGATTGGCGCGCCGGGCTCGCCGCGCACACCGTAGAGCCGCTCGTGCTCGGCCTCGAACGCCTCGACGAGCGCACTCGTCTCCGCCGGGTCGCCGACGCCGATCTCGATCTCCCACGTCTGCCCGTCGTAGCGGAGCTCCGCGGTCCGCACCAGCTCGACCTCGTCGACGTTCACGGAGAGCGAGCGGCCGAGCTCGTCGAACATCTGGTCGAGCTCGCGTGGATCGACGGCGCGCGCGTCGACGTGGACGGCGCGCACCTCGTGGAACTCGGGCCGTGCGTAGAGCAGCCCCACCGCGCTGAAGAGGCCGGCGAGCGCGGGGACGAGCACGGTGCGGCAGCCGAGGTCCTCGGCGAGCCCGGTCGCGTGCACCGGCCCCGCGCCCCCGTAGGCGATCAGGGCGAAGTCGCGCGGGTCGCGACCCTTCTCGGACGACACCGACCGCAGCGCGCGCATCATGCGCGCGTTCGCGATCGCGTGGATCCCGGTGGCGAGCTCTGGCGCAGTCATGTCGAGCTCGGCGGCGAGCGGCTCCAGCGCGCCCGCCGCCAGCGAGCGGTCGACGTCGATCTCGCCGTCCGCAAGCGGCCCCTCAGGCACGAAGCCGAGGAAGACGTTCGCGTCGGTCACGGTCGGCTGCGTGCCTCCGCGGCCGTAGCAGGCGGGCCCGGGGTCGGCGCCCGCGGAGCGCGGTCCGACCTGGAGGCCTCCCGCCGTGTCCAGCCAGGCGATCGAGCCGCCGCCGGCGCCGACCTCCGCGATGTCG
>DASTKF010000111.1:0-9773 GCA_035716065.1 Gaiella sp. | reverse complement strand
AGCCGGCGACCGACGTCCTGCGTGACCGGGACGAGCCACGGCGCCGGGGACAGCTTCCTGCGGGCACGGCGCGCCGAGCGCCGTCGGGGCGCGGGCGTGACTCGCGCGCCTTCGCGGTAGAAGTCCGAGTCGAGCAGAGAGTGGAGCGAGACGACCCGGTCGTTGTGGGTGGCCGACTTCGGCGTGAAGTCGACGACGATCCCGGCCTCCTTGCGCGGGTGCGTGCGCATGATCCGGCCGATCCGCTGCTGGTAGACGCGCTTCGACGCGGTCGGGGCGAGGTGCATGCAGATCGTTGCGCGTGGCGAGTTCCAGCCCTCGGCCAGGAGCTGGGCGTTGACGAGCACGTTGATCTCGCCCCGCTCGTACGCGGCGAGGGTCTCGGCCAGCTCACGCGGGGGCGTCCGGCCTGAGACGGCCATCGTCTGGAGGCCGGCGGCGCGGAACTCCTGCGCAAGGTTGTACGCGTGGTCGACGCCGGCGGCGTAGACGATTCCGGGCGTCGAGCCGAAGCGGTCGCGGTAGAGGCTCGCGGCCGCCTGGTTCAGCGCCGTGTGGTCGAGCGCCGCGGCGAGAGCGCGCTCCTCGAAGTCGCCGCCGACGATCGGCACGGAGTTGATGGCGGCGACCGGCGGGACGCGCAGCGAGCGAAGCGGCGCAATCAGCCCGCGCCGGGCCGCGTCTGTGAGCGGCAGGTCATCGACCGAGGCCGGGAAGACGTCCGACACCTGCTTCGCGATCAGCTGCTCCGTCGCGGTCATGCCGATGTAGAGGGGCTCGGAGAAGCTGCGGATCGCGGCCGAGGTCTTCTCGCCCAGCGCGGTGTGGGCCTCGTCGCAGATCACGAGCTGGTACGCCGTCCGGGAGAGCTCGTTGCCGTGGCGGGCGAACCACGCGTACGTCTGGATCGTGAGGGGATCGGCGCGCAGGGGCTCCATCCCCGCCTCGATCGCGTCGGTGAGCCGCTCGCCGTACCCCTCGGTCGTGAGGTCGCGGCGGAACTGGTCGACGAGCAGGCGGCGGTGGGTGAGGATCAGCACGCCGAGATGCCGTGCGGACTCGACGAACCCGGCGGCGGCGATCGTCTTCCCTGACGCCGTGGGGTGGCGGAAGCGGTAGCGACGCGAGGCGCCGGGGTCCTCGCCCGTGAAGCCGGGCTCCTCGGTCTCCTCCGCCTCGTCGACGAGGTCGACGTCCTCCTCGTCCTCGTCCTCCTCGACGAGCTCCGCGACGTTGCCGTTCGTGGAGCCGTTGCCGTTCTCCTCGGCGCTCCGCTGGGTCGCGGCGATCAGCTCCGTCAGCATCCCGGTCAGCGCGTCGATCTGGTGGCGGCGCAGGGCCGTCCCGGAGACGGTCGCCGGGGTCTCGGCGGCGAGCACGCGCTCCAGCCCGAGCATGAGACCGTAGCGCACCTTCCAGCGCGGCGACGGCGTCCGGTGCCCCGCTTCGATCTCCTCGAGCGCGTCGTCCAGCGCGAACCGCCGTGCGGTGCCCGGCGCGAGCGCGACCTCGGGATCCTCGCCGGGATGGAGGAACGGCTCGGCGAACCAGCGCTCGGCGCGATGGGCGGCGCTCTCGAGGTCCGGAAGCTGTCCGGACGACGTGGTCTGAGTGACAGTGGATTCCTGCATGTGCGCAGCAGCCTCGAAACGCGCCGCTCAGTCCTATGCAACCGTTCGAGGAAGGCAGCTCACTCGGGCCTCGTTCGCGCGCCGGCGTCGCTGCACCCCTGAGACTACCGCAATCCGGCTGTTCGTACAGAGATGTCAGCCGTCGGCGAGCAACCGGCTGGAGACATGCTGCGAGACGCCGGCCTGGTCGAGGTGCTTCGTGATCCCGCCGCGGAAGAACGGGTACCCCGCCCCGAGGACGAGACACGCGTCGAGCTCGGCGGCGCTCGCGACGACGCCCTCGTCGAGGATCCGCCGTGCCTCGTCGGCGAGCGCCTCGAGGATCCGCTCGTGGATCTCGCCGACGCTCGGCCGATCGTCGCGCGGCTCGAGCTCGGGGAAGTCGCCGTCGGCGAGCGCCTGGAGCGTCGGCGAGAGCGGGAAGCGGTCCGGGAAGGCGTCGTGCAGCGTCTGGAGAGTGTGGTTCGCGACCCTGGGGCCGACCAGTGCGAGGAGTGCCGAGGGCGGCATGGGGATTCCGAGGCGCAGCGCGGCCTCGTCCGTTTCCTCGAAGGTCGACCCGGACTCGAGCGCCTGCATCAGCACCGTCGACTGCCGGGTCAGCATGCGGTTGACGACGAACGCCGGCGCGTCCTTCACGAGCACGCCGCGCTTGCCGAGCTTGCGCGCGACGTCCCAGGCCGTTGCGAGGGAGGCATCGTCCGTCGCCGGGGCTCGCACGACCTCGACCAGCGGAAGCACCGCGACGGGATTGAAGAAATGGAGGCCGACCACCCGTTCGGGATGGGCGAGGCCGTCGGCCATAGCGGCAACCGACAGCGAGGAGGTGTTCGTCACGAGCAGGCACTCGGGGGCGACGACCCGCTCGAGCCCGCCGAAGACCTCCTGCTTGACGGCCAGCTCCTCGAATACCGCTTCGAGGACGAGGTCGCAGCCCGCGTACGCATCGGGCGCCGTGCCGGCGGTCACGATCGAGCCGAGGAAGCGCGCCTTGCCTTCGCCGAGCCTTCCTTTCGCGACGAGACCAGCGAGCTCGCCCCGGATCGACTCGGCCGCGTTCTCGGCGCGGTCGGCGTCGACGTCGGTCAGCACGACGGGCACCTCGAGCTTGCGCAGGAAGAGCGTCGCGAGCTGCGTCGCCATCAGGCCGGCTCCGACCACGCCGACCGCCTGCACCTTCCGCGGCTGCGCGTCGGGAACGCCGGCCGGCTTCTTGATTCGCCTCTCGACGACGTCGAACGCGTAGATCGAAGCCTGCGCCTCGGGCCCTGGGAGCAGGTCTGCAAGCGCGTCCTCCTCGGCGACGTAGCCCTCCTCGAGACTCCACGACGCGGCGCCCTCGATGAGGTCGAGTGCGCGGTACGGCGCGGGCGCCTGGCCGTGGACCACGTCGTCGACCCGGGCGCGTGCCTTGCGCACGACCTCGGAGACGTCGGACAGGTCGGCCGCCGGCTCGCGCTTTCCCTCGCCCGCCTCGATCCGCCGGAGCAGGAGCTCGATCGACTCGTCGAGGAACTCGACCGGCTCGAGGACGTGGTCGACGAGGCCGAGCTCGAGCGCGTCCGCGGCGCGGATGAGCCGGTTCTGCTTGAGCGGGTTGTCGACCATCAGCCGGACCGCGGCCTCTGCACCCACGAGGCGCGGCGTCAGCTGCGTGCCGCCCCAGGCGGGGAAGAGGCCGAGGAAGACCTCGGGAAAGCCGAGATGGCGGACGTTCGAGGCGACGGTGCGGACGTCGCAGTGCAGCGCGATCTCTAGGCCGCCGCCGAGTGCCGCGCCGTTGACCGCGGCGAGGGTCGGGAACGGCAGCTCGCGCAGCCTGCCGAACAGCTCGTGTCCCGCCTTTCCTCCTTCGCGGGCGCGCTCGGGCGTGATGCCGGGGAACTGCGTGATGTCGGCTCCCACCGCGAAGACGAGCGGCTTGCCTGTCAGGACGAGCCCGCGCCAGTCCCGCGTGCGCAGGCGACCGAGTACCTCCGCGAGGGATTCCAGCGCGTCGGGGCCGAAGGTGCTCGGCTTGCGCCAGTCGGCGCCGTTGTCGATCGTCACGAGTGCGACCGGGCCGACACGTGTGTGGAGCTTCTGGAGATGGAAGCGCGTGACCGGGGCGTCAGCCACGGCGCGTGTTTTCCCAGAGGAGCGCGGCGCCCATCCCGAGCCCGACGCAGAGCGCCGTGAGCCCGTAGCGAACGTCCGGTCGCTGCTCGAAGCCGTACGCGAGCTGCGCCGTCAGGCGGACGCCGGTGGCCGCGAGCGGATGGCCGCAGGCGATCGCGCCACCGTACGGGTTGAGGCGCGGGTCGTCCGGTGCGACGCCGACGCCGTCGCACCACGTCAGCACCTGCACCGCAAACGGCTCGTTCAGCTCGAAGAGCCCGATGTCGTGGATCGTGAGGCCCTCGCGCTCGAGGAGCTGCGTCGTCGCCGGAATCGGGCCGAGGCCCATCAGATGCGGCTCGACGCCGGCGTAGGCGAACCCGACGAGCCGCATCCGCGGTTCGAGGCCGAGCTCCGCGGCGACGACCTCGGAGGCGAGCAGCGACGCGGTGGCGCCGTCCGTCAGCCCGGCGGAATTGCCTGCCGTGACGCGACCGCCCGCGCGGAACGGCGTGCGAAGGGTGGCGAGCCCCTCGATCGTCGTGTCGGGCCGCAGGAACTCGTCGCGCGCTGCGACCTTCCAGCCCTCGTCGGTGAAGACGCTCATCGGCACGACGGTGCGGGCGTAGACGCCGTCGGGCTCGGCCCACGCCGCGGCGGCCCGGCGCTGCGACTCGGCGGCGTAGCGGTCGGCGTCCTCCTTCGTCAGCTGCGGAAAGGCGTCGTGGAGGTTCTCCGCAGTCTGGCCCATCACCGCGGCGCTCTCGTCGATCAGCCGCTCGGCGACGAAGCGGGGATTGAAGTCGACGTCGTCGCCCATCGGATGGTGTCCCATGTGCTCGACGCCGCCGGCGAGCGCGAGGTCGCAGGCGCCCATCGCGATCTCGCCCGCGGCCGCTGTGACGGCGGTGAGCGCGCCGGCGCACATGCGATCGACAGCGAAGCCGGGGACCGTGTGCGGCAGCCCCGCGAGGAGCGCCACATCGCGGCCGAGCGTCAGGCCCTGGTCGCCGACCTGCGCCGTCGCGGCCATCACGACGTCGCCGATTCGCTCGGGCGGTGCCTGCGGGTTGCGGCGAAGGAGCTCGCGGACGGCCTTCACGGCCATGTCGTCGGCGCGCGTCTTCCAGAAGAGCCCGCTGGGGCCGGCTTTGCCGAACGCGGTGCGGACCCCGTCGACGTAGACGACCTCACGCAGCTCCCGCGCCATGAGAGTGAGGATACACGTGCGTTGACTGACGGTTCAATCAGCGGGAGGTTGCGATACTCCGAGCGTGGACTGGCAGGCCAAGCTCGCGTGGGCCGACGCGGAGCACGAGCGGCGGCTCGCGTCTGTCGCCGGACCGGACGAGCGTGAGGACTTTCGGCTGGCGGCCATTGCGGGGGCGTCCTGGGCGGCGGGGCTCGCCGCGCTGATGCTCGGTCGGGACGACGAGGCCCGTGACCGGCTCTTCCGTGCCGCAGACGAGTACGACACGAGCTGGCGGGCGGCGCCGCCGGGAAGCTGGGGCCGGCCGATCGCGATGATCCGGTGCCGGTTGATGGCCGGTGACCACGACCGTGCCCGGGTCGACGCGTCGGCTGCCGTCGGGGGCGGCGCTCTCGACGCTCCCGGCCCGATCGGAGGCTACTGCGCAGCGCTCGCCCTGCTCGTGCTCGGGCGCGACGAGGATGCCGAGGTCGTCGCGGCGCGGATCGCGGACGAGGGGCTCGATCCGGCAGCGGTCGCGGAGGCGCTCGGCGCGCTCGCGCGTGGCGACGGGCCTGGCTACGCTGCGGCGCGCCTGGCCGTGCTCCGGTCGTTCGAGGCGCGCGACGCGTTTCTCGAGGACGTCCCGGTCGCAGACACGGTGCTCGTCCTCGACGCGCTCGCCCTCGAGCGGGGCCTCGATCTGCAGCCGCTGTCCTCCCCGTTGCTGCCCGGCTACATGATTGATTGATCTAGTCTTCGCCGGCCGCGAGCTCGCGTGCGCGGGTCATCGCAGCCTGGATGGCGTTGAGGAACGCCGCCCGCACACCGGCGGACTCGAGCTCGCGGATCGCGGCGATCGTGGTGCCGCCCGGCGACGTAACCATCTCCCGCAGCTCGACGGGGTGGAGACCCTCGTCGCGGAGCTGCTTCGCGGTGCCGAGCATCGTCTGGACCACGAGCTGCGTGGAGATCTCGCGGGAGAGGCCGAGCAGGAGTCCAGCCTCGATCATCGCCTCGGCGAGGAGCGCGAAGTACGCCGGGCCGGAGCCTGAGACAGCCGTCACGGCATCCATCGAGCGCTCGGGCACGCGCACGACGGAACCGAGATGCGCGAGCGCCTCCTCGGCGAGCGTGACGTGGGCGTCGTCGGCGTGCGCGCCGGCGCAGAGCCCGGCGATCCCCTCGTGCACGGTCGACGGGGTGTTCGGCATGGCCCGCACGACGGGGACGCCCGCTGCGAGATGCTGCTCGATCGTCGCGGTCGGGGTCGCGGCAGCGATGGAGAGCACGGTCTGCTCGACCGAGATCGCCGGCCCGATCTGGCCGAGGAGCCCTTCGATGTCCTGGGGCTTCACGGACACGACGACGAGGGCCGCACGGGCTGCGGCCTCGACGTTGTCCATCGTCGTGGCGATGCCGTAGCGCTCGGCAAGCTCGACGACCCGCTCCGCACGGCGGCTCGACGCGACGATGTCCTCCGGACGGCGCCAGCCCGACGAGAGGAGGCCTGAGATCAGCGCCTCGCCGATCCTTCCGGTGCCTAGCACCGCGATACGCCGCTCGTCGACTGCCATGCCTGACTCTATGCAGCCCGGCGCTCTCGGCGTCGGGCGATGCGTGCCCGGTCGGCGGACGCGCCCGGGACGAGGCCGCGCGACCAGCCGAGCAGGAGGATCTCCCCTGCCAGGCCCTGCCACTCGTCGTAGGGCGCGAGCAGGTCCGCGGTCTCATGTCCTTCGACCCAACGCCCGGTGAGTGCTGCGTGGAGCTTCACGAGCGAGAGGTCGCCGACGAGGCCGCGGTCGAGTCGCCCGAGACCCTCGAGCGAGATCACGCCGATCGACCAGGGGCCGATGCCGCGGACGCGCGCGAGCCGGGCGACGACAGAGTCTCCGGGGAGGCCGCGAAGGCGCTCGAGGTCGAGCGTCGCCGCCAGGCGGGCGAGGACGGTGGCCCGTTGCTGGGCGAGGCCGAACCGGCGTAGCTCGACCGGAGCGAGGCGGCGGAGAGCCGGCTGCGTGACGACCCCCTCGCCGCAGGCACGTGCGATCGCCTGCTCGATCGCGCGAGCGCGTCGTGCCTCGATCAGCTGTCCGCAGAGCGCGCGGACGACGGCGTGCGTCACGGTGGCGAGGCGGACGGGGCGGTAGCCGACGAGGGCCCGTGCCGACGGGCCGATCAGCGGATCGCGGGCGAAGCGATCGTGGAACCCGGCGGTGTCGTCGTCGAGCGCGAGCATGAAGCGGGCGGTGGCGAGCGCCTCCTCGTCCGGGGCGTGGACGACGACCCGTCCGTCGGGGCGCTGGTGTGCCGTCGCAAGGCGGTTCCCGGGAAGGGCACCCCGCCAGGTCCCGCTCCGCGCCATGAGCCGAAGGCGGTACGGGCCGGTCGGCGTGACGACGTCCTCGAGCACGGCGTCGAGACTACTCGGGCGGTACGCTGGCGGCCGCCGGTGTCAGACACCGAATCCTGTCAAGGGGTTTTCGTGCCGACTTCGCGTCAATCGCTCCACAGCCCGCGACCCCGCTTCGGTTCGACGGTTACGTCGTCTGCGCCCTCACACGCCTCGTCGCTCGCACCGCGAACGGGCGAAGCGGCCGTGGAATCATGCGGGCTCGGCCGTGGGAGGAACTGGCACAGAGGCGGCACGGTTTGGGGTTGACAGAAATCGGTGTCTGACACCGCTCTCACGCGCAGCGCGCTGCTCCTACTCGCGCTCGCCGTCGCATTCGTCGCTGCGCCGGCGGGGGATGCGGGGCGGCCGACGTCGCCCCGGGGGCTGTCGCTCGTCGTCGACTGGAAGGCGAAGGTGCCGATCCGGCGGGCGCCCGGAAGCAGGACCCTCGCCGTCGCGAGCTGGAAGACGCCCTTCGGCTCGGTTCGGCGGCTGCAGGTCGTCGCCCGTCGCGGCAACTGGTTCGCAGTCGAGAGCGACGTGCTCGCGAACGGCGTCGTCGGCTGGGTCCCGCGCACTGCGCCCGTCCGGCTCCGCACGGTGCGCTACGCGGTCGAGGCGGATCTGTCGCAGCGGCTGCTGACGCTGCGCGAGGACGGCCGCGTCGTCTTCCGGCGACGCGTCTCGATCGGCGTGCTCAGCGCTCGCCGACGCCGACAGGCCGCTTCCACGTCACCGACCAGATCTCCGGACGCAAGTGGCGACTCGGCTGCTGCATCGTCGTGCTCTCCGGGAACCAGCCGCGGCTGCCCGCGGGCTGGAGCGGTGGCGACCGCCTCGCGATCCACGGGCGCCCGTCCCCGCGCGAGATCTTCGGCGGACCGACGAGCGCGGGCTGCCTGCACGCCACCGAGCAGACCCTCCGCGCCCTCGCGCGGCTGCCGCTCGGCACGCCCGTCGTGATCCATCCCTAGGCTCACCGTCGTGCGCCTCGCCGACGCGATCTCGATCCGTTCGCGGAGGCGGAAGCTGGCGCTCTTCCTCGGCGAGATGCGGCCCGACGCGACCACCACGATCCTCGACGTCGGCGCCGACGAGGTCTCGCTCGGCGAGACGGGCGGGCAGAGCGGTTGCACCACGCACAACTTCCTCGAGGAGCGCTACCCGTGGCCGGAGCGGCTCACGGCGCTCGGCCTCCACGACGGGGCACGCTTCCGGGAGCGCTACCCGCGGATCGCGTACGTCCAGGGTGACGCCTGCGCGCTGCCCTTTCCGGACGCGAGCTTCGACGTCGTCCATTCGAACGCGGTGATCGAGCACGTCGGGGGACGGGAGCGGCAGGCGGCCTTCGTCCGGGAGGCGGTCCGCGTCGGTCGGCGGGTGTTCCTGACCACCCCGAACCGCTGGTTTCCCGTCGAGGTGCACACGAGGCTTCCGCTCGTCCATTGGCTTCCCGAGCCGCTCGCCGGACGCGCGTACGACCTGGCGGGCAAGTCCTGGGCGAGGGAGAACCACCTGCTCGGCCCCGCGGACTTCCGGTCGCTCTTTCCGGGGACGGTCGAGATTCGCAATCTCGCCATGACGCTCGTGGCGATCACGTGACGTCCCGATTCCCGCGCATCGCCCTCCTCGTCCTGATCGTGGGGCTCGCGCTCCACAACCTTGCGATGGCGCTGCTGTGGCAGGCCGGTGTGCGCGACACCGCACTCGATGTCGTGGCCGGCTGGAAGGACGTCCTCCTGCTCGCGGCGGTCGTCCTCGCGCTCGCCGGCGCAGGATCGATCCCCGATCTCGGCTGGCCCGACCGTTTTGCCCTCGCCTACGGCGCGATCGTCGTCGTGTACTGGCTCGTGCCGCAGTCGTGGCTCGACGGGGACGCGACCGCGCGCGGCGAGCTGTACGCGCTCCGGCACCACCTCCTGCCGCTCGGTGCGTACATCCTCGGACGCCTCGTCACGCTCGACCGCGCGTGGTGGCGACGCGTCGTCCTGACCCTCGTCGGTGTCGGCGTCGGGCTCGCGGTCTTCGGGCTCGTCGACGTCTACCTCGTGCCGCTGCAATGGTGGCGCGACTCGGGTGTGCCCGACTGGTTCCACGAGCAGCTCGGGCTCGCGTACCGCTGCCTCTCGTACCTGCCCGAGAACTGGATCCTGAACACGGACGAGGAGAGCCCGGTCCGTCGCCTCGTCTCCACCTTCCTGAGCCCGCTGGCGACCGCGTACGCCCTCGTCGTCGTGCTGCTGCTACTCGTCGCCGCTCGGCCGCGGTGGTGGACGGTCGCGGCAGGCGTGATCGTATACGCGGGCCTCCTCTGGACGCACACGCGCGCCGCGTTCATCGCGCTGCCGGTGGCCCTGCTCGTGCTGGCCGCGCTGCGGCGCTCGTGGGCGATCGTCGCGCTCGCCGCAGGCTCGGTTGCGGCGTCCGTCGCCCTCGTGGCCGTCTTCCCGTCGATCGG
>DASTKF010000110.1:0-7301 GCA_035716065.1 Gaiella sp. | reverse complement strand
CTGAACCGGGCGAGCCCCGCGCTCATGAAGGCGTGTGCAACCGGCCAGCACATCAAGGAGGCGACGCTCTCGGCGCGTAAGGCCGGCAAGGGGCAGCAGGAGTACCTGACGTTCAAGTTCCGGGACGTCCTCGTGAGCTCGTTCCAATCGACCGGCACGGAGGAGCTCGCCGTCCCGACCGATTCGGTGTCGCTCGCGTTCGCCAAGATCGAGGTCGAGTACAAGCCGCAGAAGAGCGACGGGTCACTGGGGTCGCCGGTCGCCTTCAGGTACGACCTGAAGACGAACAAGTCGTTCTAGCGCCGGACGGCTCGCACCGTGGAGCCCCTCCGGAGCATCCCGCCTCCCGGTCGGCCCGATCCGCCCGAGGCGAAGAGCCCACGTGCCGCGCTCGACCTGGCCCGGCTCCTGCGGGACGCCGGATACGCATCTTCGCGGATCCAGGAACGGCTCGGCACGGGCGACGAGCTCCTCGCGCGGTCGCCCGAGCTGCCGTCCTACCTGCGTCGGCTCGGCGACGCGGACGAGCTCGCCGTGCTGCTGCGGCTGCTGCTGCTCGGCGTCCCGGTCGACCGTGCGCGGGTCGAAGGGCACCTCGGCGGCGAGCTGCGAGAGCGCCTCGAGAACGCCCACTTCCTCGTGCACGACGGCGACGTCGTCCACGGCGCCGCGCGCCTCGTCCCGCACGACGAGCTCCTGATCGCCTCCGACCACGCAGCTGCCGCCGAGACACACGCCGACCACGTTCCCGGCGTCCACCGCCCGTCCGTGGCGCTCGCCCACCTCACCGTGCGCCGTGGAGGGGAGCGCGCGCTCGATCTCTGCGCAGGCAACGGGATCCAGGCGATCCTGCTCGCCGCGCACGCGGAGCACGTCGTCGCGACCGACGTGAACGGGCGGGCGCTCGCGTACACGAGGCTCAACGCCGCGCTGAACGGCGTCGACAACGTCGAGACGAGGGCGGGAAGCTTCTTCGAGCCGGTGGACGGTGAGCAGTTCGACCTCGTCGTCGCGAACCCGCCGTACGTCGTCTCGCCCGAGACCGCGTACCTGTTCCGGGACGGCGGAATGCGTGGCGACGGGGTGTCGGAGCTCGTCGTCCGAGGGATCCCGCAGAGGCTGGCGCCCGGTGCGTTCGCGTGCGTCCTGATCGCATGGGCGCTCGATCCCGACGATCCGGCGGAGCGGCCCCGCACGTGGCTCGAGGGCTCGGGGTGCGACGCGTTCCTGCTCCACACCTCGACGGACGACCCGATCGAGACCGCAACGCTGTGGAACCGAGACCTCGTCGACCGGCCCGAGGCGTACGCCGACGCGCTCGACCGCTGGCTCGCCTACTACCGCGAGCTCGGGATCGAACGCCTCGGCTACGCCTGCCTCGTGCTGCGCAAGCGCCTCGACGGCGGCGACGCAGCCCCATCGGGCTGGGTCGAGGCTCTCCAGCTGCCCCGGCAGGCGCTCCGCCCGGCGGGGCGCCACGTGGCGCGCCTCTTCGAGACGCACGACCGCCTTGCGGGGGACGCCGCCGGACGGGCGCTGCTCCGCAGTCGGGTGCGAGTCGCCGACGACGCGGTCGTAACCCGCGAGAGCCGCTTCTCGGCAGGACGCTGGCACAGGGAGTCGCTGACGCTCCGCCTCGAGGCCGGCCTTCCCTTCACGGCCGAGCTCGACTCGCCGACCGCGCGCTTGCTCGAGGAGCTCGACGGGTCGCGGACGCTGGCGGAGGCGCTGGCGACGACGTTGGAGAGTGACGACGTGCGGGAAGTGGGATTCGGACTGGTGCGACGGATGCTCGAGATCGGGTTCCTCGAGCTCGCCGACGACGCCGAGGAGGCGCGCTAGCGCGTTCGTCGGGCGTCCTGGCCGAACGCCGCGCGCCTACGATCGCCGGATGGACGGGGTCGTCGGATTTCGCCGTGGCGTCTGGGCGATGGCGCCGCTCTGGCTCGGCGTCGTCCCGTTCGCGCTCGTGTACGCCGTGCTCGCGCGGGACGCCGGTCTCTCGTTGCTCGAGACGCAGGCGCTGTCCGCGCTCGTGTTCGCAGGCAGCGCGCAGGTCAGCGCTGTCGGTCTCTTCGGGTCCGGGGCCGCGGCGCTCGGGATCGTCTCGACCACGTTCCTCCTGAACGTCAGGCACGTCCTCTACGGCCTCTCGCTCGGGCGCCGGATCCCACTCTCGCGCCGGCAACGACCGGTCGCGGCCTACTTCCTCACGGACGAGGCCTTCGGCGTCGTCGCCGCGAGCGGCGAGCGGACGTTCGCATTCCTGCTCGGCGCCGAGCTGAGCCTGTTCGGCATGTGGAATCTCGCGACGCTCTCGGGCGCGATCGCCGGCTCCGCGATCACGGACCCTGCCGAGCTCGGCATCGACCTCGTCTTCCCGCTCGCGTTCCTCGCGTTGCTCGTGCCACTCGTGCGAACGCGCGTCGAGCTCCTCGTCGCGGCCACCTCCGGCGCGATCGCGTACGTCGCCGCGCGCGGCCTGCCCGGCGGTCTTCCGATTCTCCTGACCGGTGTCGTGGGAAGCCTGCTCGGCGCCACGCTGACGAACGGACGCCTTGGCGAAGACGTCGACGTCGAGGATGCAGCGCGAGAGGTCGCATGACGTTCTGGCTGACGGTGGCGGGGATGGTGGCGGTGACGTTCGGCTCGCGCTACGCCGGGCTCGCGTCGCGCTTCGAGCTGCCCGACTTCTGGGTGCGCTGCCTGCACTTCGTGCCGATCGCCGTGTTCGCGGCGCTCGTCACACCGTCGCTCGAGGGCGGGCTCGGCGAGCGGGAGATTCGCGTCGCCGCCGCCTGCGTGACCGGCCTCGCGGCGTGGCGCACGCGCAACCTCGGCGTCGCGATCGTGGCCGGCATGCTCGCCTTCTGGGCGCTTCGCTGGGTCAGCCCGTGACGGGCTCGCCGAGCAGCCAGCGCATCCGCTCGTGCTGGATCGCGGCAAGGTCGTCGTCGGCGAGCAGGCCGCCGACGCGGTCGGCCACCGAGCGGAGCAGCGCCCCGGCGATCATCACCCACGCCTCCGCGTCGGCGTTCCGATCGGCGGGGATGAGATCCGCTCCCTGACCGCGGCGGATTGCGGCTGCGACGTGGTCGTGGACGGCGCGCATGTGCCGTGCGACGTGCTTGCGAATCTCACGGTCTTCGCCCGCCTCGGTGATCCCCTGGATCCAGAGGTTCGGCATCATCGCTCTCTTCCAGCGGGCCGACGACGCGGGGAGGAAAAGGCCGCTGCGGACCGGCCCCGCTCCCGGAGCGCCGTTCCGGCGCGCGGCCAACAGGTCGTCGGAGGCACGGTCGAACGCCTCGCGGAACTCCTCCCAGGCGGCGTCGAGGCACGCCGCCCAGAGGTCGCGCTTCGACGGAAAGTGGCGGTAGAGGAGCGGCTCGCTCACACCGGCCTCGCGCGCGATCTCCGCGGTCGTCGAGCCTGCGTAGCTGCTCGACGAGAACACCCGCAGCGCGGCCTGGACGATCGTCCGTCGCCGCTCGTCCGCGGGAAGGCGTCGCGGACGGCTCATGCGGCCTCTGCGGCCCCCTGCTGCACCGGCTCGGCGCCGTGCGAGCGGTCGTGCGGCCGGATCAGGACCGCAGCCGTGATCGCGCCGGCAAGCGCGATGACGGAGGCGACGACGAGCGCAAGCTCGAACCCGTCCATGAACGACGCCGTCGTCGGGGGTGACGCCAGCCGTGAGGCCATGATCGCCCCCATCACGGCGATGCCGGTCGAGCCGCCGACCTGCCGGCAGGCGTTCAGGACGGCGGACCCGATCCCCGCCTTTTCCACCGGCACCGCGCGCATCGCCGCGGCGGAGCTCGGAGTCATCGTCATCGACATCCCGAACCCGCCGAGCACGAGCGCCGGCAGGAGCACCCAGAATGTCGCGTCGTCCGAGAGCTGGCTGAAGTACGCGAGCTGGGCGGCCAGGAGCACCATGCCGCCCGTGATCAGCCAGCGGGAGCCCCACCGGTCGGACGCGCGACCGGCGAGCGGGGCGATGACGATGATCAGGAGGGTCATCGGCAGGAACGCCGCGCCCGCTTCGACGGCGGAGTACCCGAGCACGTTCTGCATGTAGAGCGAGACGAAGAAGAACACGCCGAACATCGCGAGCGCGACGAGGAGCATTGCGAGATTCGCGCCGACGTACGTGCGGTTGCGGAACAGCGTCAGGTCGAGCATCGGCGCACGCTGGCGCCGTTCGAGCAGGATGAAGGCGGTGAGCGACACGGCGGCGACGACGAAGGCCCCCACGATCCGCACCGACCCCCAGCCGTAGTTGTTCGCCTCGATCAGGCCGTAGGTGAGCGCGAAGAGGCCGAGGCCCGACGTGGCGAGACCCGGGAGGTCGAGCCGCTCGTGGCTCTCGTCGCGCGATTCGTCGATGAGGAGGAAGCTCGCCGCGATCCCGAGCACGCCGATCGGGACGTTGACGAAGAAGATCCAGTTCCAGCTCGCGTGCTCCGTGAGGAGGCCGCCGATCAGCGGGCCGAGCGCCAGCGCGAGCGCCGACGTCCCCGCCCAGATCCCGATGGCGGTGCCCCGCTGCCGTGGCGGGAAGGTGACCGCGATGATCGAGAGCGTCGCCGGGTTCATCAGCGCGGCGCCGACGCCTTGCGCGACGCGCGCAGCGATCAGCGCTTCGCCGCTCGAGGCGAGCCCGCAGGCGAGCGAGGCCAGGGTGAACACGGCGATGCCGACCACGAAGATGAGGCGCCGGCCGTACGCGTCCGCGAGCTTGCCGCCGATGAGCATCAGGGCCGCAAAGGTGAGCGCGTAGCCGGAGACGATCCACTCGAGCTCCGACAGCTGCATGCCGAGCTCGCGCTGGATCGATGGGAGCGCGACGTTCACGACCGTGTTGTCGAGCATGATCATGAACAGCCCGAAGGCCACGGCGGCGAGCGTCCACCACTTCTTGTTCTCCTCGGTCACGAGTCGTGCCCGCATGCTCCGCCTCCCTGGAAGTTAGCGCGCACTACGTTAGCAACGGCTAACCAGGCTCGGTCGGTTAACGGGTCCCAACCGCCCGGTCCGTAGGATCGGCTCGTGCCGGTCTACATCTGCCCCAACTGCCGAGCGCGCTCGATCGACACCGACGGCGTCGAGGGCTTCTCGACGCAGGCGCCCCAGTGCCGTAGCTGTGGGTTCGGTTTCCTGTTCCAGCTGCTCGGGGACTACTACCCGGCGCCGTCGACCGGCTTTGTCGTCTGCGACCGGGATGCGCGCGTCCTCGCCGTGGGACGCGGGGTCTTCGAGCTCACAGGGTTCCGCGAGGCGGACCTGATCGGACGGGACGTCGCGACCGCCCTGCGGCTCTCCGATTCCGCGCCGCTCGAGCTCGTCCGCGAGTGGGGCGTGCGCCGCCTCGGGGAGCAGCTCGAGCTCCGGACACGGGCCGGGCTGACGAAGCCCGTTGTGGTCGACCTGTTCCCCGCGTACGACGACGACGGCGGCGTGCTCGTCGCGCTCTCGTCACGCTGAGCTCGCTCAGCGAGGCAGGATCCAGACCTGGCGCGCGACGGCGAGCGGCGCGCCGTCACGGCCGTAGAGCGCTGTCCCCGCGAAGAGCTTCCGCCCCTCCTCGCCGAGCGGCCAGCCGGCGACGACGCACGGCTCGCCCTCCTCGGGCAGGCGGTCGATGCGAGCGGTCATCCGGCCGAGAACGACCTCGCCGCGTCCCGGGTCGCCTGCGGCATAGGCCCCGGGGCAGTCGATCGCGGCCCAGATCACCTCGGGTGAGACGTCGTGGGCCGTCCAGGTCGTTGCGACAAGCCCTGCGCGGAGGCCGGCGTGACCGGGCACGGGACCGGGGTGGATCGCGAGTCCGCTCCCGTCCTCGCGGGTGCCGCAGACGAAGCACTCGGCGAACTCCGGCGGGCCGAATGCGCCGACGCCCTCCGCGGCGGCTGCCGCCGACACCGGGTCCGGCGGTGCGGGGGCTTCGATCCCTGGGTCGCCCGCGATCGCCTCGGCGACGAGCAGATCGCCGTCCTCGAGCACGAGGCGCTCACCGTCGCGCCGGATCGTGAGCGGTCGCTGGAGGGGCGGCGGGAGACGGAGCGTCACCTCCGCTGCGGAGCCAACGCGCGAGCCGAGGAGCCCGCACGCGTAGCCGCCGTTCGCCGACCGCAGCGGCCCGCGGTAGCGGCGGTCGATGGTCACGGTTTCGGCGCCGCTCGTCACATGGCTAGAGTGTCGTTTGTGACTGAAAGGCGAAAACTTCGGCGAGCCGTGCCCGCTCCGGTGTGGAGGATGCCGACATGAGGATCGCGCTCGCACAGCTCAACGCCGTCGTCGGCGACCTGGACGGGAACGTCGAGCGGATCACCGCCGCGGTGTCGGAGGCGCAGCGCGCGGCTTCCGACCTCGTCGTGCTTCCCGAGCTCGCCATCACGGGCTACCCACCCGAGGATCTGCTGCTCAGACCCGGCTTCGTGCGTGCGGCCGCGGAGGCCGTCGAAGAGGTCGCGCGCGCATGCACCGACACCGTTGCGTTGGTGGGCGCGCCGGCGTTCGACCGCGATCTCGCGAACGCGGCGTTTGTCTGCGCGGAGGGGATGGTCAAGGGGGTCTACCGAAAGCACTTCCTTCCGAACTACGGCGTCTTCGACGAGCACCGCTACTTCGCGGCCGGGCGCGAGCTTCTGCTGCTCGAGCTGGGCGACGTGCTCGTCGGGCCCACCATCTGCGAAGACGTCTGGCAGCCGGGGCCACCCGCGACCGACCTCGCGCTCGCGGGTGCGACGCTTCTCGTGAACCTGAGCGCATCGCCCTTCCACGTCGGGAAGGCGGAGGACCGCGAGGAGATGCTGGTCACACGGGCGCGCGACAACGCTTCGTATGTGGCGTTCTGCAATCTCGTCGGTGGGCAGGACGAGCTCGTCTTCGACGGCCACTCCGTCGTGCTCGACGACGAGGGAGAGGTCGTCGCCCGCGCCCCGGGGTTCGAGGAGGCGCTGCTCGTGGTGGACGTCGACCCGACGGAGGCGGTCGGCAGGCGGCTGCGGGACGTCCGGCGCCGCGAGCTCGAGCGGTCGCTTCCAGCTCCGCCGTCGGTCACCACGATCCGGCTCGTGGCGCCGCGGGCGGGGGGCGAGCCAGTTGCTGCGGCCGTCACTCCCTTCGAGCCAGAGCTCGAGCAGATGCGCCTGGGCCTCGGCCTCGGGCTGCGCGACTACGTGACGAAGAACGGCTTCGGTGATGTCGTCATCGCGATCTCCGGCGGCATCGACTCGGCCCTCACGGCGGCGATCGCCGCGGACGCGCTCGGGGCGGAGCACGTCCACACCGTGTCG
>DASTKF010000109.1:0-5391 GCA_035716065.1 Gaiella sp. | reverse complement strand
GGACATCGGCGCCTCGTGCGAGGCGCTCCTCCTGACGCCGAAGGCGCGCATCGTCGCACCGCTCGTCGTCCTCCGCCGGGCGCAGGACGACTTCCTCCTCCTGACCGAGCCCGAGGCGGGCGAACGCCTCGCCCGCGAGCTGCTCCGCGCCCGCTTCGCCGCAAGATGCGCGATCGAGCTGGAGGACCACCGCTCCATCGTCGTCCTCGGGGCCGCAGGGGAAGACTTCGTGTCGAGCCGACACGAGCTCGCGCTCCCGAACCGGGACTACGGCGTGCCGGCGGTCGAGCTCCTCGACGCGGACGCGCCTGAGGATGCAGGGCCGATCGAGGTGCACGAGCTCGAGCGGCGTCGCATCCTCGCGCGCACGCCGCGGCTCGGACGCGAGCTCGACGACCGCGTGATGCCGGCCGAGGCGGGGCTCGAGGAGCGTGCGATCAGCTTCACGAAGGGCTGCTACCCCGGGCAGGAGCCGGTCGCACGGCTCCACTACCGCGGGCATCCGAATCGCGGTCTCCGCGTGCTGGCGATGGAAGGCACCGACCTTCCGGCCTACGACGCAGAGCTCGCGCTCGACGGCAAGGCCGTCGGGCGGGTGACGAGCGCCGCGCCCGACCCCGAGCACGGCGTCGTCGCGCTCGCCTACGTCCGGCGCGAGGTGCCCGCCGAGGCGACGCTCGACCTCGCCGGGCGCCGCGTCACGCAGCTCGGCGCCTGAGCCGCGGGACGACCGCTCGCTACACTCATTCCCTTCCCGCGCCCGTAGCTCAGGGGATAGAGCGCTGCCCTGCGGAGGCAGAGGTCGCACGTTCGAATCGTGCCGGGCGCATAGGCGTGGGGGAAACCATGTTTCCCCCACGAGCCCCCCTTCTTCTGGCTACGGCACGGGAGGAGCGCTCCTGGCCTCCCGGCCGGCAAAAGCCGGCCTCCGGCCGCGGGAGCAGACGCACGGGTCACCGGCCAGGTGTTGGGGTCCGCTCGTATTCTCCGCTCGTGACCGATGTGCAAGCCGAGTTCGTGGCGGAGCCGTGGGGCGAGGATCGACAGCTCGTCGAGGTGCTGGGAGAGCGCGGGGCGGACGGGTTTCGTGCGCTCCTCGACGGGTTTCCCGACCCGGTCGGGGTGCTGTGGGCGATCCGGGACTCCGGCGTGGTGGTCGACTTCGCCTTCGGGTACGGGAACCCGGCGATGGTCAGCGGGTTCCGGATTCCCGCCGAGACACCCCACCGGTACACGCTTCTGGAGGCGCTGCCACGCATGCGGGGCAGCCGCGCGTTCGACGGCTACGTCGACGTCTGCGAGCGAGGGGAGCCCTGGGTCAGCGAGGTGACCTACGACACGCCGTTCGGCGACGGCTACATGCTCGGCACGTTCCTCCACCGCGCAGCGCGGCTCGGCGACGGCGTGATCGTGTTCCTCCACGACGTCACCGCGAGTCGTCGGATGGAGGCCGAGCTCGTCGCCTACGCCGACGTCGTCGCCCACGACCTCAGCGCGCCGCTTGCGGGCATCGCGATGCTGGTGAAGGTGCTCGAGCTGCGGCCGGGCGAGCCGCCCGCACCCGACGTGCTCCAGGAGCTGCGGGCGACCTCCGACCGCGCCCGGGAGCTCGTCGACGGCGTGCTCGACTACGCCCGCTCCGGCGAGCTCGTCATCGAGACCGTCTCGCTCCTCGACGTGACGGACGCCGTCGCGGCCGATCTGCGCCCGCAGCTCGCCGAGTCGGGCGGGACGCTCGTCGTGGGCGATCTCCCGGAGGTTCGGGCCGACCCGAGACAGCTGCGACGGGTCATGCAGAACCTCGTCGGCAATGCGCTGAAGTTCCGCGGCGACGACCCGCCGCGGGTGGAGGTCCGCGCCGACCGGCGCAGTGAGGAGTGGATCGTGACCGTGCGCGACAACGGCATCGGGATCGACCGCGAGAACGCGCGGCGCATCTTCGCCATGTTCTCCCGCGTCGAACGGCGGGTCGAGGGCAGCGGAATCGGGCTCGCCGTCTGCAGGCGGGTCGTCGAGGCCCACGGCGGGCGGATCTGGGTCGAGCCCGCGGAGGGCGGCGGCAGCGCGTTCCACTTCACGCTGCCGCTCGACGGCTGACCACGGCGGCGCGACGGCTCGCGGGAGCCGCGTCGTAGACTCGTCCGATGCCGCTCTGGCTTTCCGAAGACGACGTGCGGTCGCTCGTCACGCCGGGCGACGCGGTGCCGGTGATCGAGGACTGCTTCCGGCGGATGGCGGCTGGGCAGGTCGAGCTGATGCCGCGACGGCGCTTTTCGGTCGACGGCGGCTACTTCGCCGTGATGGCTGCGGCCGACCGCGGGCTCGGTGTCGCCGGGCTGAAGAGCTACCTCCTCGTCGAGGGAAGGATCGAGTTCGTCGTCTGCCTGTTCGACGTCGCGGAGGGCGCGCTCGTCGCGCTGATCGCGGCCGACAAGCTGGGACAGGTCCGGACGGGCGCCGCGAGCGGTGTCGCGGCGAAGCACCTCGCGCGCCGTGGCGCCGCGAGCCTCGGGCTGATCGGTGCCGGCTGGCAGGCGGAGTCGCAGCTCGCCGCGATCCGCGCGGCCGTGCCGTCGATCGAACGGGTCGTCGTCTCCAGCCGCTCGCGCGAGCGCGCCGAGGCATTCGCGGAGGCGAACGGAGCTGACGTCGCGGAATCCCCGTCTGAGGCCGGCGGCTGCGATGTCGTGGTGACCGCGACATCGTCCAAGGACCCCGTGTTGCGCGGCGACTGGCTCTCCGACGGCGCGCTCGTCTGCGCGATCGGGGCCAACGATCCCCGTGCGCGCGAGCTCGACGCGCAGGTGATCGCCCGCGCGACGGTGGTCTGCTGCGACTCGATCGAGGACGCCCGCCTCGAGTCCGGTGACCTGATCGAGCCGATCGCGGCGGGACAGCTCGACTGGCTCGAGGTGCAGGAGCTCGCCCAGATCGTCTCCGGCGAGCTACCAGGCCGGCAGGCCGACAGCGACGTCGTGGTCTTCAAGTCGAACGGGATTGCGCCGTGGGACCTGGCGATCGGGCACGAGGTCGTACGGCGCGCCCGCGAGGGCGGAGTCGGCACCCAGCTCGACGGATGAGGGAGGCAAGCCCATCGTGATCAGGGCCCAGTACGAGCGACGCGGCCCCGTGCCGCAGGACGTGATCCACGCGGTCGAGCTCGACACACCGCCGCTCGACGCGGGCCAGGCGCTCGTCGAGGTCGTCGCGGCGCCGATCAACCCGTCAGACGTCCTGACGCTGACCGGCGAGTACGGGCAGTTGCCGCCGCTGCCGGCGATCGGAGGCCGCGAGGGTGTCGGCCGGGTCGCCGAGCTCGGCCCGGACACCCCGGGGCCGCCGGTCGGTCAGCTCGTGCTCCTGCCGACAGGCTGCGGCACCTGGTCGACGCACGTCGTCGTCGAGGCGGCCCAGCTCGTGCCGCTGCCGAACGAGGCAGACCCGCTGCAGCTCGCCATGATGACGATCAACCCGCCGACGGCGGCACTCCTCCTGAGCGAGTTCGTGACCCTCGAACCGGACGAGTGGGTGCTCCAGAATGCGGCCAACTCGGCGGTAGGCGTGTACCTCGTGCAGCTGGCCAGGCTCCGGGGTCACCGAACGGTGAACCTGGTGCGGCGCGAGGAGGCAGCTGCGGTCGTGCGCGACGCCGGCGGGGACGTCGTTCTCGTCGACGGCGACGACCTCCGGCGGCGCGTCGGCGACGCGATCGGTGACGCCAGGATCCGCCTCGGTATCGACGCGGTCGGCGGGGCGGCGACCGGCCGGCTCGCGGCGTGCCTCGGCCGGAGCGCGACGCTCGTCAGCTACGGCCGCATGAGCGGCGAGCCGTGCACGATCGAGCCGGAAGCGTTCATCTTCCGCGACCTGACGGTACGGGGGTTCTGGCTCGCGAGCTGGTACCGGCAGACCCCCGAGCCCGAGCGTCGAGCCCTCGTCGGCGAGATCGCCCGGCTCATCGCCGCCGGTGAGCTCCACGCGCCGGTCCACGCGACGTACGACGTGACCGAGATCAAGGCTGCCGTGGCCGTGGCGGCAAGCGGCGGACGCTCGGGCAAGATCCTGATCGTCCCGCGTCGCTGAACGCCGGGCTCACTCCTCCCGGAAGACGATCTCCTGCGCCCCCTCCCAGAGGAACTTCTTGCCGAGGTCGCGCAGGTGCTCGTTGCCCTCGACGATCGTCGCGAAGTGGTTGCCGGCGAGCTGGCCCGCCTTCGACGCGAAGCTGACGTAGCCGTAGGCGAGCAGGATCTCCGTCTCCGAGACGCCCCCGGGGTAGAGGACGATCTCGCCCGGATGCGGGTAGCAGGTGGCGTTCTCCGGACCGAGCCCCAGGTCGAGGTCGCCGAACGGGATCCAGCCTGCCTCGCCCGACCAGCGGACGTGGATGATCCGCGACTCGAGCGGCAAGAGCCGCCGGAACGCGGCGACCGTGTCCGGCGCGTCCGCCTCCTCGAGACGCGCGGTGAGCTCGTATCCGCCTGCGCTGATCCTGAGCACTGCGCGATCCTACTTTCCGGCCGCGCCGGAGACGTACGCCGCGACGTCGGTGATCTCCTGCGCTGACAGCTTTCCGGCGAAGGACGGCATCACGCCGAGCCCGTTCGTGACGCGGTCCGCGACGAGCCCGGCGGACGGCTCGGCCGCGTCGAGGTCGGGGCCGACCGTGCCGGTCGCGCCGGCGTCGGAAAGGGTGTGGCAGGCCGCGCATCCCGCCGAGGCGAAGACCTGCTTGCCGCGTGCGGCATTCGCGGGCGTGGTCGGAGCGGCGGCGGTGTCGTCGGCCCGCTCGACCCAGACCGCGAGCGCGACGAATGCCAGGGCTCCCGCGACCGGCATCCACCAGTGCGTCCGCCCCGTGTGCCGGAGGTTGAAGAAGAGCCGTGCCCAGGCACCGATCGCCATCAGCACGATCAGCACGAACCAGGCATGGTCGGCGCCGTAGGCGAACGGGAAGTGCCCCGCGAGCATCGTCAGCAGCACAGGCAACGTGAGGTAGTTGTTCTGGACCGAGCGCTGCTTCGCCTGGACGCCCGGGGCCGGGTCGGGCTCTCGACCGGCCTCCTTCGCGCGGACGAGCTCGCGCTGGGCCGGGATGATGTTGAAGAAGACGTTGGCGGACATCACGGTCCCGATCATCGCCCCGACCTGGAGCCACGCCGCCCGCGGGCTGAAGAGCTCCGACGAGCCCCACGCAGCGAGCGCCACGAGGGCGAAGAGCACCGGCCACAGAACGCGTGGGTCCGAGACGAGCCGGTTGAGGACGTCGTAGACGATCCACCCGGCCGCGAGGAGCCCGATCGACGCCGCCACGGCGATCCACGGGTCGAGGTCGTCACCGGGCTTGACGAGCGCGCTGGAGGCCTCGAGGTAGTAGAGGACGAGCATCAG
>DASTKF010000108.1:0-4782 GCA_035716065.1 Gaiella sp. | reverse complement strand
CGTCACGACGGTGTCGCCGACGATCGGCTTGCCCCGGGCCTCGTCCAGCTGCCGCTCGACCAGCCCGCCGAGGTTCCGCTCCGTGCCCGTCAGGACGCCGTTCAGCGACTTCTCCAGCCCTGCGCGGGCACGCGAGACCGTCGAGTAGCCGACGACGTGCGCCGCCAGCCGGCCCTGCGGGTAGCGGCGGAAGTAGAGCTTCCGGCCGTTCCGCGTCACGACCCGGTTCTTCGCCAGCACGCGCTCCGGGGCGAGGATCAGGCCACGCCGCACCTGGAACTCCGCGACGCGCTGGATCTCGTTGTCCTGCCGCGACGCGAGCCCCGGACGCGCCCAGGTCTGCCAGTAGGTGGTGCCGACTATCAGCGCGACGATCAGCGCCATCGCGGTCCACCCCACGCGGATCAGCTGGCGGTTCACGTCGGCGCCGTCCGCACGGCGCGGTGGGAGACGAGGAGGAGCAGCGCCAGCATCACGAAGTTCGAGACGACGCTCGAGCCGCCGTACGAGACGAACGGCAGGGTGATGCCGGTCAGCGGCACGATGCGCAGGACGCCGCCGACGATGATGAACGTCTGCAGCGCGAAGCCGAACGTGAGCCCGGCGGCGAGGAGCTTCGAGAACCCGTCGTGGGCCACGAGCGCGACGCGCATGCCGCGGGCGACGAGCGCGAGGAAGAGGAGCAGCACCGCCGCCGCGCCGATCAGGCCGAGCTCCTGCGCGATCGCGGAGTAGACGAAGTCGGTCTGGAGGTACGGGATCAGCGGTGTTCCGTCGACCGTCTCGAACGTTCCGCGTCCGATTCCGGTCCCGCCGTAGCCGCCGTTCGCGATCGAGTAGAGGCTCTTGACGAGCTGGTACGAGTCGCAGTTCTGGCGATATTCGAGCAGGCCGTTGATCGAGCAGTGGACCTTCTCGTCGGTCCACGGCTGCAGCCAGACGGTGACGCGCTGCTGGACGCGGGAGAGCGCGTCGTAGAGGAGCGCCGAGCCGCCCGCGAAGAGCGCGAGGCCCGCGAGGACGAAGGAGAGGCGGCCGGTTGCCGCGTAGACCATCGCGAGGAAGATCCCGAAGTTGAGGAGCGCAGAGCCGAGGTCGCTCGTCTGGACGAGCACGAGCATGGCGGCGCCCCAGATCGCGAGGAGAGGCCCGAAGTCCTTGAGCCGCCCGCGCGCGAGGGCTTCGCGCTTGTCGCGGAGGTAGCCCGCAAGGAAGATGACCAGGAAGATCTTCGCGATCTCGCCCGGCTGGAACCGCAGCGGCCCGATGTCGACCCAGAGCTTGACGCCGTTGACGCGCTGCCCGAGGCCCGGCACCGACGGGAGCATCAGGAGCACGATCGCCGAGATCCCGAAGACGTACTTGTAGCGCTCGAGGACGCGGTAGTCGTAGCGCAGCCAGAAGAGCACGAGCGCGAAGACGGCCACCCCGACCGCGATCCAGACGAGCTGGCGGCGGCCGTCCTCCGGTTCGATCCGGTAGACGAAGATGAGCCCGATCGCGGAGATCAGCGCGACGAGTGGCAGGAGCGTCGGGTCGGCGTCGGGCACCGTCCAGCGCGCGACGACGTGCGCGACGAGGAAGATCCCGCCCATGAGCGCCGCCCAGGGCAGCCAGCCGTAGTCGATCGTCGCGAGCCCGGAGATCCACGCGCTCGCGAAGGCCGTCGAGGCGACGAGACCCGCCAGGAGCAGCGTCGCGAGCTCGCGGTTTCGCGCGCTCACCGCAGGAAGCTCCACCAGAGCGCGAGCGCGGCGACGGCGAGAATCGCAAGGATCAGGAGCAGCGCCGGCCAGCGGCTGCCCTTGCCCGCCCCGTGCCGCTGGGCGCCGTCGAGCACCGACTCCGAGGTGACGTCGTCGGGCCCCGCCGTCGGCGGCGCCTCGGGCCGGGCCTCGGGCGCGACGGGGGGCGTGGTGCGCGGCGCCCCCTCGATCACCTCGAAGACGACCACGGTGACGTTGTCCTCGCCGCCTGCGGCATTGGCCGCGCGGACGAGCGTCTCCGCGGCCTGATAGGGGTCGAGGTCGGATTCCCCGAGCAGGCGGGCGATCTCGTCGTCGCGCACCATCGCGCTCAGCCCGTCCGAGCACAGAAGGATGAGATCGCCCGGTGCGAGCTCGAGCGTGCGCGTGTCGACCTCGACCTCCGCCTCGGTCCCGAGCGCGCGGGTGATCACGGACCGATGCGGGTGGACGGCCGCCTCGGCCTCGGTCAGCCGGCCCGTGCGAACGAGCTCGGCGACGAGCGAATGGTCTGTCGTCAGCTGCTCGAGGACGCCCTCCCGGTAGCGGTAGCCCCGGGAGTCGCCGACATGCGCGATGGTCAGCGTGCCCGCGTGCTCGTCGACCAACGCCACGGTGGCGGTCGTCCCCATGCCCGCGACGGCCGGATCGGTCAGCGAGCGCTCGAAGATCCGCGCGTTCGCGGCCCGCACGGCGGCTGCCACCGCTTCGGCACCACCGGCCGCTGCGCCGGCCTCTTCGATGGCGGCGGCCGCGAGCCGCGACGCGAGCTCGCCCGCCTGCGCTCCGCCCATCCCGTCGGCGATTGCGAAGAGCGGCGGCTCGCACACGAACGCGTCCTCGTTCCGGCGCCGCCGGCGTCCCGTGTCCGTGACCCCCGCGGCGCGCCCGACGATCACGCGCGACCCTCCACGAGGAGGTCCGTGTGGCCGATCCGGATCACATCGCCCGGCTGGAGGAGCCGCGCGCTCGTCACGCGCGCCCCGTTGACGAACGTGCCGTTGGTCGAGCCCGCGTCCTCGACCCAGAGCCCGTCCGTCCGGCTGTCGATCGTCGCGTGGCGGCTCGAGACGGTCGTGTCGGCGTCGAGGCGGATCGTGCTCTCGACCGCGCGCCCGACCAGGGCGCTCGAGGCCAGCTCGATCGCGGTGCCCGGCTGGAGCGCCGGGCTCTGCAGCACGACGACGCGTCGTGCCGCGCTGATCCCGGCAGCGGCACGTAACGCGGCCGCGTCGGCGGCAGGGATGACGATGCTCTCCTGCGGCGCGCCCGCCGAGAGCCCGCGGGTCGCCGAGCGGACGACGAGCCAGACGAAGAGGTAGAGCAGGACGAGGAACGCGACCTTGAGGCCGAGCAGGGCCTCGTCGACCGTGACGGCCATGGTCACCGGAGCGAGCGGCCGAAGACGAGCTCGGTCCCGCCGATCGTGATGCGGTCGCCGTCGTCGAGCCGCTTGCGTCCCGAGACCCGCTGACCGTTGACCTCGGTGCCGTTCGTCGAGCCGAGATCCGCGACGACCCACGTCGTCGGCCCCTCCTGGACGAGCTCGAAGTGGCGGCGGGAGACGTTCCCGTCGTCGACCCGCACATCGCACTCGCGCGACCGGCCCACGACGAATCTCCCCGTCGTAACCGGAATCGTCCTGCCGTCGACCGTCAGCGTGATGCGTTCCCGGACGACCTCCTCGGGCGGCCCGTCGTCTGCCGTGAGCGGGACTTCGGGCCGGTAGACCATCGTCGCGGCCGGCGGCTCGACGACGGGTATCGGGGGCGCCGGCACGGCGACTGCGGGCGCCGGCGGCGCCGACAGCACCGCGGGCGGCGCATCCCGCTGTTCCTCCGGCTGCGCGACCCGCGTCGCAATTCCGAACTCGCCCATCGCCAGGTCCTCGTCGCTGGAGAGCAGCACGCGCGGCGGCGTGAGCAGGGCGTAGCCCTCGCGCCGGGCGTGCTCGACGAGGTACTCCTGGAGCTCGCCGACGAGCGACCCCTCGTACGCGGCGAACTGCTCCCGGTCGGAGGGAGACAGGTAGAGCGTGTACTCGTTCGGCACGTAGACCCGGGAGACGGAGACCGAGCGGTGCTCGTCCATCTCCTTCGCCAGCTTGCGGGCCAGCTCGACGGGTTGGACGTGCGTCCGGAACGCACGACCGAAGACCCCTTCGAAGAGGCCCTCGATCGTGCTCTCGATTGCGCGCAGGACACTCATGTCAGGGGGCGCCTCCCCCGGGCGAGTCTAGCCGCCACTCCGTCGCAGAATCGTGCCGAAATACGGTCGCGCGACGAGCAGGCAGCACAGGAGCCAGGTGCCGAAGACGAAGCCGACCCACGGGATCGAGGGTGCCCAGGCGAACACGAGCGTCAACTGGAGCGCACCGAGGCCCGCGATGCCCCAGCGGCCGCGGGACGCCGCCCACGGGAGGACCGCCGCGACGATGGTCTACCGGCCCGAAGTCCCACTCACGGCCGACGACGGGCCGCCCGAGGAGGTCGTCCGCGAACGAATCACGCTGACCGTCGACGGCAGGACGATCCCGGTCACGACGGGGAGATTCGTCGTGGGACGGTCGCGCGAGTGCGACGTTAGGGTCGACGACGGAAACGTCTCCCGCCGCCACTTCGAGCTCGTCCAGGAGGGGCCGACGACGTGGGTCGTCGCGGATCTCGGCTCGACGAACGGAACCGAGGTCAACGGTCAGCGGGTCTCGGGACGCAAGCGGCTCGACGACGGCGACCGCATCACGATCGGGGGCACCGAGCTCGTCTTCGGGCGCTCGCTGCGGTGACCATGGCCGTCACGGTCGACGAGGCCCTGCTCGGGCTCAAGGTCGCGTTCCTCGTCCTGCTCTACCTCTTCGTGTGGCTCGTCGTCCGCTCGGCGACGCGAGGGCTATCGGCCGGCGCACCGCAGGAGAGCATCGTCATCCCGGCGGCCGACGCAGCCGCGTTACGTGCCGCTGCCGGGATCAGCGCGGCACGACGCGTCGTCGTGCTGCAGAGCCCGGCGCTCCAGCCGGGCACCGCGATCGAGCTGGCCT
>DASTKF010000107.1:0-8249 GCA_035716065.1 Gaiella sp. | reverse complement strand
GAGCGGACGGTGCCGACGGGAGTCGCATCACTCATCATCGCCTCGGTCCCGCTGCTCGTCGTGCTGCTGCGCCTGGCCGGCGGCGAGCGCCCGCCGCGGCTCGCAATCGTCGGTGTGCTCGTCGGCTTCGTCGGCGTCGCGGTCCTCTTCCGTCCCGAGGGCGGGGCGACGTGGTGGGGAATCGCGCTGACGGGCGTCTCGGCGGTCGCCTGGGCGACCGGCTCGTACCTCTCGTCCCGGATCCCGCTCCCCCGGGACGCCTTCGTCGCGACGGCCTTCGAGATGCTCGCCGGAGGGGTGATCCTCCTGCCGATCGGCCTCGCGCAGCAGCCCGACCTCGGGGCCGTCTCCGCCACCTCGCTCCTCGCCTTCGGCTATCTCGTCCTGATCGGGTCGCTCGTCGGGTTCACGGCGTACGTTTGGCTGCTGCACCACGCGCCGCTCGGGACCGTCGCGACCTACGCGTACGTGAACCCCGTCGTGGCGATCGGGCTCGGCGTCCTGATCCTCGACGAGCAGGTCACGTGGCGGATCGCACTCGGCGCGGCGATCGTGCTGGCGTCGGTCGCGGTCGTCCTCCGGCGGGAGAGCGACGCCTCGGTCGAGCCGTTTCCGGAGTAGCAGCTTGGGTGTCGGACTTCAGTCCGACACAGGTTTACTCCACCCAGTCGACGACAACCCCGCTGGGGAAGGCGCCGATCTCGTCGCCGCGCCGCAACAGCTCTGCGACCGCGGTGCGGCCCTCCTCGCCGTAGTCCTTCGTCAGGTCGTTGACGTACATCGAGACGAACCGGTCTGCGACGGCGGCGTCGATCCCGCGCCCGAACTGGAGCGCGTACTCGAGCGCCTCCTCCCGGTTGTCGAGCCCGCACTCGATTGCGTCGTGCAGCACCTCGGAGAGCTCTCCCAGCCGCTCGACGTCGCGCCGGACGACGTTGACGCCGAGCGGGAGCGGCAACCCCGTCTCGAGCAGCCACCACTCGCCCAGGTCGAGCACCTTCGCGAGGCCGAGCTCCGAGAAGGTGAGCTGTCCCTCGTGGATCAGGAGCCCGAGGTCGGCGCGGCCGCTCGCGACCTCGTCGGGGATCTCCTCGAAGGCGACCTCGCGGAAGGGGAAGTCGCCTAGCACGAGGCGGAGGGTGAGAAACGCGGTGGTCAGCGCGCCGGGAATGACGATCTCGCGTCCGGCCAGGTCGTCGGTGTCGATCGGCTCGCGCGCGACGAGGACCGGCCCGTAGCCCGCCCCGATCGAGGCGCCGTGTGGCAGCAGGGCGTAGTCGTCTTGGACGAACGGGTACGCGGCGAGTGAGATCGCCGTCACCTCGAGGCGCGCGGCCCGCGCCCACTGGTTCAGCGTCTGGATGTCCGCGAGCACCTGCTCGAACCGGAATCCGCGCGTGTCGACGAGATCCGTCGTCAGCGCCCAGTACATGAACGCGTCATCGGGGTCGGGACTGTGGCCGACACGGACGTTCACGAAGCGGCGACGCTACCAGCGCTCCCAGGGCGATGACGCGAGAACCCGCCGTACACTCGCGGCATGGCGCCGGTGACCCCGCTGAGCGACGCGATCCAGCACTACCTGCGTGAGGTCTACAAGCTCGGCGCGTCGGGCAACCGCGTCTCCACGACCGCCCTCGCGCGCGAGATGGGCGTGTCGCCCGCGTCGGCGAGCGCGATGGTGAAGAAGCTCGCGGCGCTGGGCCTCGTGTCGCATGCGCCGTACCGGGGCGTCTCGCTGACCTCGGCCGGGGAGCAGGTCGCCCTCGAGGTGATCCGCCACCACCGTCTGCTCGAGCTGTACCTCGCGCAGACACTCGGGATCCACGTCGACGAGGTGCACGACGAGGCCGATCGGCTGGAGCACGCGCTCTCCGAGGAGCTCGAGGCCCGGATCGACGAGGCGCTCGGGTTCCCGACCCACGACCCGCACGGCGACCCGATCCCCGACGCCAACCTCGAGTGGCCCGAAGACTCGGGGTAGATGGTTGATCTAGGATCCCGTCGATGGCTCTCAAGGACATCTTCTCGTTCCTGTTCCAGCGCTCGGCCGGCGAGGAGCGCGTGGCGCAGTACGTCATCCGCGAGCACGACCGCGGCCGCGCGCTCTCGGAGATCCTCGAGGACCGCTACGTCGTGAACCGACTGCAGAGCCCCGAGCAGCGCGCCCGCCTGCTCGACCGGCCCGAGATCATCCAGGCGGTGGGCGGCGACATGGCCGAGGCGGCCAAGGCGTCGATCGCCTCCCCGACCTCCTAGCCGACACACACCCTCCGTCGGGGAGCCCGGCGCAGCGCCCGGTCGACCGATGGGCGGCGCCCCCACGTCGTTAGCGTTCTTCGCGGACGTACGGGATGCCGAGCGCGGCGGGGGCGCCGAGGCGCCGTCGCGCGGTCCCGGTCGAGACGAGCACCAGCACGAGGATCGTCATCACGTACGGCAGAGCCTGGAAGAGCTGCGGGGCGATCGTGACGCCGCGCGCCTGGAGGATCAGCGGCAGCGCCGAGAGCCCGCCGAACACGTAGGCGCCGACGAGGCAGAGGTCGGGCCGCCAGAAGGCGAAGATCACGAGCGCGATCGCGATCCAGCCGGCGCCCGCGGTGAGGCCGTCGACCCACTGCGGGGTGAGCGCGAGACTGAAGCACGCGCCGCCGATTCCTGCCAGCGCGCCGCCCGCGACGGTGTGGAGGTAGCGGTACAGCGTGACGTCGATTCCCATCGCGTCGGCCGCGGCGGGCGACTCGCCGACCGCCCTGACGTTGAGGCCCGGCCGTGTCCGCCAGAGGTAGAAGGCGACAGCCGCCACGGCGAGCCATGACGCGTAGACGAGCCACGTCTGTTCGAAGACGACGGGACCGAGGACCGGCAGGTCGCCGAGCCCCAGCGCGTTCAGCGGCTCGAACGAGAACCGTGCCGGGTCGTCGGCGAGCTCGAAGTCGTTGCCGATGTACGACGAGAGCCCCGCGGCGCCGGCGAAGATCGTCAGCGCGAGCCCGGAGACGATCTGGTTCGCCCGCAGCGTGACCACGAGGAACGCGAGGATGAGCGCGCACCCTCCTCCGGCGACGGCCGCCGCTGCCACCGCGATCGGCAGGGCCACTCCCGCCGAGCCGCCGACGTGCTGGACGCAGAGGAAGCCGATCACCGCGCCCATCAGCATCATCCCCTCGACGCCGAGGTTGAGCACGCCCGACCGTTCCGCGAGCAGCTCGCCGAGCGCGGCAAAGAGCAGCGGCGTCCCGTACGCGACCGCGGCCGCGAGGACGACCACGACGATGCCCTCGTTCACGTCGTGGCCTCCGCGGCGCCGACGGAGCCCGATCGCTCGATCACGACGCGGTAACGGACGAGCAGCTCGCCGCCGAGCATCGCGAACAGGATGATTCCCTGCATCATCCCCACGAGACCGGAGGGGAAGTCGGCACCCTGGAGCGTGTAGCCCGCGTTCTCGAGCCCGCCGAGCAGGAACGCGACGAGCACCGTGGCGAACGGGTTGTACCGAGCCAGTGCCGCGACGACGATGCCGGTGTAGCCGTAGTTCGCCTGCTGCAGACCGCGGGCGTCGAGCACGTGGCGGAAGTCGCCGTCCTGGCTCGCGCCGCCGATCCCGGCGATCGCGCCCGAGAGGCAGAGCACGGCCACGATCTTTCGCCTCGTTCGCATCCCGGCGTACCGCGCGGCGCGTGGGGAGTCGCCGATCACCTGCGTCTCGAAGCCGAACCGCGTCCGCGTGTAGAGCACCCACACGACGGCGGCGACGACGATCGCGACGACGAACCCGAAGGGCACGGTCACCGACCCGAGCGTGAAGGTCGGCCACGCGGCCGCATCCGGCAGCGTCTTTCCCTGGGGGAAGAGCTGCCCGGTCGCGGACGTGTCGCGCCAGTAGGAGAGGCTGTCGAAGATCAGGTAGTTGAGGACGAGCGCCGCGACGTAGTTCAGCATCAGCGACGTGATGATCTCGTTGGTGTGGGCGAACGCCCGCAGCACGCCCGGGATCGCTCCCCAGGCAGCGCCGAGCGCCGCGCCGGCGACGATCATCGCGGGGATGATCAGCCACGTCGACTGCCCCGCCAGCAGGAGCGCAATGCCGGCGGCCCCGATCGCGCCGAAGTAGAGCTGCCCTTCCGCTCCGATGTTGAAGAGGCGCATCCGGAACGCGACCGCGGCCGCGAGGCCCGTGAACGCGAGCGGCGTCGCCGAGATGAGCGTGTTGGTCACCGCTCCGTCCGCGACGAACGCTGCGTCGAACAGGCGCCTGAACGTCGGGAGCGGCGCGTGCCCGGTAACGAGCAGCACCACGGCGATCGCTCCGAACGCGACGATCAGCGAGCCGATCGGGACGGCGACGGGAAGCCAGCGGCGCTGGACGAGCCGGCGCTCGATCCGCACCGAGGGACGCGTCACGCGACGCCCGCCATGAGCAGCCCGATCTCCTCGACGCTCGCGGCACGCGCGTCGACCTCCCCGACGATCGCGCCCTCGTACATCACGACGATCCGGTCCGCGAGGGTGAGGAGCTCGTCGAGGTCCTCGCTGACGAGGAGCACTGCCACGCCGTCGGCCGCGGCGTCGCGCAGGTATCCGTGGACGGTCTCGATCGCGCCGACGTCGAGCCCGCGGGTCGGCGCCGCGACGACGAGCGCCTTCGGCCGGCTCGAGAACTCCCGCGCGAGCACGATCTTCTGCAGGTTGCCACCCGAGAGGAGGCGCGCGGGCGCGTGCGGCACGGCGCCGCGGACGTCGTAGCGGCGGATGAGCTCCGCCGCCCGTGCGGCGATCCGTCGCAGGAGGAGGAACGGGCCCCGAGAGACCTCCCCACGGTAGGACTTGAGCACGACGTTCGAGGCGATGCTGAGGCTCGGCGCGACGCCCGTCCGGAGGCGGTCCTCCGGCACGTGCGCGACACCCGCGCGGATCGCGGCCCGCGGATCGCCGTCGCGCAGCCGTTTCCCGTCGACCTCGACGACGCCCGCGCTCGCAGGGCGCAGGCCGGTCAGCACCTCGGCGAGCTCGCGCTGGCCGTTGCCCGCGACCCCCGCGACGCCGAGCACCTCGCCGGCTCGCACGGACAAGGAGACGTCCCGTAGCGCGTCGACACCGCGGTCGCCGCGCGCGGCGAGACCCCGCGCCTCGAGGACGACGTCGCCGATCTCTCCCGGCTCGCGACGCCGCTCGGGCTCGACGTCCCGCCCGACCATCAGCGACGCGAGCTCGTTCCGCGTCACCTCGGACGTCCGGACGGTTGCGATCGACCGCCCGCCGCGGAGGACGGTCACGCGGTCGGCGACCTCCATCACCTCGTGGAGCTTGTGCGTGATGAGGACGACCGAGTGGCCCTCGGCGGCCATCACCCGAAGCGTGCCGAAGAGCGCCTGCGCCTCCTGCGGCGTCAACACCGCCGTCGGCTCGTCGAGGATCAGCACGCGGGAGCCGCTCCTGACCGCCTTCATGATCTCCACGCGCTGCTGCTCGCCGACCGAGAGCTGCCAGATCTTCGCGCCCGGATCGACCGGCATGTGGAGCGCCTCGGCCGTCAGCTCGACCTGCCGCTCCGCCTCGCGGCCACGAAGCAGGAACGGCGCCTGCCGGTCGGCGAGCGCGATGTTCTCGGCGACCGTGAGCGTCTCGACGAGGCGAAAGTGCTGATGCACCATCCCGATGCCCGCTGCGATCGCGTCGCGCGGCGAGTGAAGCTCGACCGGCCGACCGCCGACCTCGATCTCCCCCTCGTCGGGCCGGTAGAGGCCCGTGAGGACGTTCATCAGCGTCGTCTTGCCGGCCCCGTTCTCCCCGAGGAGCGCGTGCACCTCGCCGCGCGCGACCTCGAGCGAGACGTCGTCGTTCGCGACGACGCCCGGGAAGCGCTTCGTGACGCCGCGCATGGCGACGGCCGCCTCCGCTCCCCTGCGCAAGATCGGGATCCGCTCCCGCGGATCCCGATCGCGCGACAATCCCTGAAGGCGCCCGCTTCGCGGTCGCTGGCTCTCGTCAGCCACGAGGCGGGGCTTTCTTCACCGAAGGGCGTCGAAGCGACAGGGCTGCACCCCGCTACCCCTTGGGGCTCCCCTCGATGCCCTTCACGAGCCAGTCCATGGTGAGGATCTGCGGGAGCGTCATCCGCTTCCCCTTCGGCACGCGGAGCTTGCCGGCCTGGTCGTAGAGGGGCCCCTGGAACTCGTAGAAGGTTCCCTTGACGAGCTGCGCCCGCTTGGCCGCGATCGCGGCCTTCGTCTTCTTCGACACCTTCGGGCCGTACGGGGCGATGTCCGTGAAGCCGTCGGCGATGTTGCCGTAGTAGCTGCCCGTCTTCCACGAGCCGTTGGCGGCCCCCTTGATGCGCTTCAGGTAGTAGGGGCCCCAGTCGTACACGGCCGCGGTGAGCCACGACGTCGGCGCGAACTTCTTCGCGTCGCTGTCGTACCCGACCCACGGCAGCTTCTTCGACTGCGCGTACTGCCCGGTGGCAGGGCTGTCCACGTTCTGGCCGAGCACGTCGGCGCCCGCCGCGACGAGGCTCTCCGCCGCCTTCTTCTCCTTCGCCGGGTCGAACCAGGACTTCGTCCAGACGAGCTTGACCTTCACGCCCGGATGCGTCGCCTGCGCACCGAGCGCGAAGGCGTTCGCGTGGCGGATGACCTCCGGGATGGGGAACGGGACGACGTAGCCGATCACGCCCTTCTTCGTCGCCGCGCCAGCCGCCATGCCGGACAGGTAGATCGCGTCCTCGCCCGCTCCGAAATAGACCGCGAAGTTCTTCGAGGTCTTGTAGCCCGTGGCGTGCTCGAAGTAGACGTCGGGGTACTTCTTCGCCGCCGCCGCCATCGCGTCCATGTACCCGAACGACGTCGCGAAGATGATCTTGTTGCCGTCACGGACAAGGCTGTCGATCACCTGCGAGGCCTGTGGCCCCTCCGGGACGCTCTCCTTGAACGTGGTGACGACATTCTTGCCGAGCTTCTTCTGGACGTAGAGGCGTCCGAGGTCGTGGGCCTGCGACCAGCCGCCGTCGTTGTGCGGCCCGACGTAGATCCACGCTGCCTTGATCGGCGCTGCCGGCGCGGACGTGCGCGCCGGGGCCGTCGCGGCCGCGACGAGCGCTGCGAGCGCGACGACCCCGATCGCCGCCCAGAGCGCCTGCTTCCCCTTCCTCATGTGCGTACCCTCCTTCGGGTTCGGCCGGTTCGAGGGGGGCATTCTCCACCATCCGGCTGACGGCGTCAGCCCGCCCGTCTCAGGACGCGCGAACGGCGTGCTCGAGGACGTCGAGGGCGACCGCGACGTCCTGCTCGGAGACCGACTCGCGCGGGTCGTGGCTGATGCCCCCGGCGCAGCGAACGAACAGCATCGCCGCCGGGCAGATGCGCGAGAGGACGACCGCGTCGTGGCCCGCGCCGCTGACGAGGTCGCGCACGGGAATGCCCTGCATCTGCAGGGCATCGGCGAGCCGCCCGCGAAGCGTCGCGTCGAGAACCGCAGCCGGGGTGTCGTACCGCGTCGTCCATGTAGCGTCGACACCGCGCGCCGCCGCGATGCCCTCGACGTCGGCACGCACCTCCTCCGCCGCCCGCCGGCGAACGCCGTCGTCGGCGTGACGCATGTCGAGCAGCATCCGCACCTCGCCCGCGACGACGTTCCCGACGTTCGGAGACAGCGCGAGTGCGCCGACCGTTGCGACAAGACCCGGCTCGGCGCGCCCGTGCCGCTCGACGGCGAGGACCGCCTCGGCCGCCGCCGCCAGCGCGTCGTGCCGTGCGTCCATGGGCAAGGTGCCCGCATGGCCCGCTTCGCCGGTGAGCACGATCCTCGCGCGGGTCTGTCCCGCGATCGCGGTGACCACCCCGACCGGAAGCCCCTCGCGCTCCAACACCGGCCCTTGCTCGATGTGGATCTCGAGGTAGCCGGAGAGCCCCGGCGCGGACGCTTCCAACGCCGACTCCGGCTCGCCGCCCAAAGCGCGGATCGCGTCGCGGAGCGTGATCCCCTCCCCGTCGACATGGTCGAGCCATGCGGGCTCGAACGCGCCGACATACGCTGCCGAGCCGAGGTACGAGGTCCCGAAGCGCGTGCCCTCCTCGTCCGCGAAGGCGACGACCTCGACCGGGCACGAGGGCTGCGGCCCGCCCGCCGCGAGCCGCTCGACGACCGCGATGGCCGCGACGATCCCCAGCGGGCCGTCGAACGTCCCGGCATTCGGAACCGTGTCGAGGTGCGAGCCGAGGACGAGGGGGCGCTCGCCGCCGCCGTGG
>DASTKF010000106.1:0-7339 GCA_035716065.1 Gaiella sp. | reverse complement strand
GGAAGTCGAACGACTTCGCCTGGACGCCGCCGGCGAACGCGAGTGCGGCGATCGACGCCGCGAGGAGCGCCGTGCTACGACTCAGGCGGGTCACTCGGTGCGTCGCCGCCTGGCGCTGCCGGCGCTGCGGGCGCCGCGGGCGGGGTCACGGACGGCGCAGCGGTGCCGGCACCGGGCGAGAAGTCGACGCGCGGCGCCTCGCGCTGCGTCTCGTCGGTCTCGAAGAACTCGCGCTTGGCGAACCCGAACGGGCCGGCGAGCACGACGCCCGGGAACGTCTGGATCGCGTTGTTGTAGGTGAGGACGGTGTCGTTGTAGACCTGCCGCGACACGGCGATCCGGTTCTCCGTCTCGGCCAGCTCGCTCTGGAGCTGACGGAAGTTCTCGTCGGCCTGGAGCTCGGGGTACGCCTCGGCGACCGCAAACAGCCGGCCGAGCGCTTGGCCGAGGATGCCCTCCGCCGCCGCCGTGTCCGCCGGGCCCTGCGCGCGCTGGGCGTTCGCCCGCGCCTCGGTCACGGCCTCGAACGTGCCGCGCTCGTGCTGCGCGTAGCCGCGGACAGTCTCGACGAGATTCGGGATCAGATCCCACCGCCGCTTGAGCTGGACCTCGATCTGCGCCCACGAGTTGTCGACGCGGTTCCGGTAGCGGACGAACCGGTTGTAGAGCGCGATCAGCGCGATGACGATCAGCGCGACGATCACGAGGAGCACGATGAGCCAGACCATCGCCCGCGATCCTACGCGGGGGAGTGGGGAGGCGTCCACCTGCCTCGGTAGCATCGCCCGCCGGTATGGCAGTTGCACGCGTCTCGCGCATCAACACGACACCTGTCAAGAGCCTGCGATTGCATCATCCCGAATCCGTCGAGCTCGGCCCCGACGGGGCGCTCGAAGACCGACGGTTCCTCTTCGTCGACGACGGGCGCCGGCTCTACAACGGAAAGCGTGACACCTCGCTCGTCCGCACGACGGCACGCTGGGATCCCGGCTCGCGCATCCTCTCGATGACCGTCCCCTCGGGCGAGGCGATCGAAGCTGTTCCCGTCCGGTCCCGGCCGGAGGTGGTCGAGGTGTACGGCCGGCAGGTGCGGGGGCATGCCGTCGACGGACCGTGGGCGGACGCGATCTCCGACCTGATCGGCCGGTCGCTGACCCTGGTCGAGCGCGACGACGGCGCCTGGGCCACGGACTCGCGCCCGGCGACGCTCATCTCGCGGTCATCGGTGGGCCTGATCGACGGGGACGGCCGGCGGTTCCGGATGCTGTTCGAGCTCGACGGCCTCGAGGCGCTGGGCGAGGAGGCGTGGACCGGGCGTCGCGTGCGCGTGGGCGAGGCGACGTTGCTCGTCGGCGTCCCGACGCCGCGGTGTGCCGTTCCGTCGGCGAGCCCGGACACCGGCTGCCGCGACCGTGACGTGCTCCGCGAGCTCCTGGAGCGCCGGGGGCCGGTCGACGGCGAGTCGTGCCTCGGCGTGTACGCCGAGGTGCTCGAGCCGGGAGTCGTGCGCGTGGGCGACGAGGTCGAGGTGCTCTGACACGAAGAGGCACGAGGCTGAGGCCACGCCCTGGGAACCTCAACCTTCGGAGCGGCGGAGCTCCTCGAGCCGACGGTGCTCGCGCTCGCGCTCGCCGAGCAGGCGGACATCTCGCTGTGGTACGCAATCCGCTCCCGAACGAGGCGCGCGGTCCGCTGAACTCGCGCCTCGTCCTCACTCGTCCAGATCGTCTTCTTCTGTCTCCTGCTCGCCATCGTCCTCCTCCGGCAGCCACCGGATCCGCCTAGCCTCGTCGTAGATGTCGCTGAGCAACGCCAATGATCGTCGTGACGTCTTCATGCGTCGCGATCGGCCTGTCCATCGACACACAGCGTGCCGGACGTCCGTCGAGTGGGCCAGATGCCCCGCGGAGCCATGTCACGCGGGGCGCCCGGCTCTCAGGCGGGACACCGGCAGACCCAGATCTGGTCTTCGCCGCCCTCGTACGGGCGGCGGTCGAACCAGCCGTAGAGCTCCTCGGCGACGAGGCCTGCGTCCTCGATCAGGGCGTTCCACTCGGGTGCCGACAGCCAGTGGAGCGTGAAGCTCGCGCTCTGCTCGGCGCCCCGGACGGAGAGCGTGAGCGTGCGAGCCCGCTCGTCCCAGTCGGCGCGCTCGAAGATCCCCGGCTCGCGCTCGAGCCAGATGCCGTCGGTCTCCTCGATGTCCTCGGCGTTCGGTGCGAAGACGTCGAACACGAAGCGGCCGCCAGGCCCGAGGAGAGAGGCGGCCGCCGCGATCGCGCGGCGCTTCTCTGTCTCGTCCGGCATGTGGAGGAGTGAGCGAAACGGGATCACGACGAGCGGGACGCGCTCCGTGACCGGCGGCTCGCGAAGGTCGCCGTGTCGCAGGTCGAGAAGATCCGACACGCCCTCGCTCTCCGCGTACGCCCGTGCGCCGGCCAGCATCTCCGGCGACTCGTCGACGCCGATCACCGGGACGCCGGCCTTCGCGACGGGCACGGCGATCCTCCCGGTGCCGACCGCCAGCTCCACCACAGGCCCGCCGGAGGCGACCGCCTGCTCGACGTAGAAGTCGACGTCCTCGACCACCGACCGCGACCACGGGTCGTAGATCTGCGCGATCCCGTCGTACAGCGCCTGGCCTGTCTGATCTTTCGCCACGCCCGCGATTCAAGCAGGGCGCGTGCCTTGTGACACTGTGTCACTTGGTAGCCTCGATCCTCCCATGGACGTCGAGGCGCTCGAGCAGGCGGCCCTCGCGGCGGTCGCCGCCGCGTCGTCGACGGACGCGATCGAGTCGGTGCGGGTCGAGTACCTGGGGCGAAAGAGCGAGCTGAAGCTCGCGCTCCGCGAGGTGCGCGACCGCGAGACGGGGATGAGCCTGAACGCCGCCCGTGAGCGGATCGAGGCGGCGGTCGGCGCGCGCGAGAACGAGCTCGAGCGGGCCGAGCTCGACCGCCGCCTCGCGGAGGAACGCGCCGACGTCACGCTTCCGGTCGGCGGCTACGAGCGTGGCCACCTGCACCTGATCACGCAGATCCGCCGGGAAGTCGAAGACGTCTTCCTCGGGCTGGGCTACGGCGTCGTGGACGGCCGCGAGGTGGAGTCGACGCACTACAACTTCGACGCGCTGAACTTCCCGCCGGGACACCCCGCCCGCTCGCACCTCGCGTCGCTCTTCCTCGACGACGAGACGGTGTTGCGCACCGAGACGTCGCCGTCGCAGATCAGGACGATGGAGGCACAGGAGCCGCCCGTCTACATCGTCTCCCTCGGCCGCTGCTATCGCCGTGACACGCCGGATGCGACCCATACCCCGATGTTCCACCAGGTCGAGGGGCTCGTGGTGGACGAGGGCATCGCACTCTCCGACCTCCTCGGAACGCTCGACCTGTTCATGAAGGCGCTGTTCGGCCAGGAGCGTCGGACGGAGTTCCGGACGCACTACTTCCCCTTCACCGAACCTTCCGTCGAGCCCTATGTCTCGTGCCACGTCTGTGACGGCGCGGGTTGCCCAGTCTGCCGTCACTCCGGCTGGATCGAGCTCGGGGGCTCCGGGATGGTCGATCCCAACCTCTTCGAGTTCGTCGGCTACGACGCGGAGCGCTACAGCGGCTTCGCGTTCGGCCTCGGACTCGAGCGCATCGCAATGCTCCGGCATGAGCTTCCCGACCTGCGCGAACTCTGGCGGAACGACCTGCGCGTCTCGAGGCAGTTCTGATGAGAGTGCCGCTCTCCTGGCTGCGCGAGTACGTCGACACCGTCGCCGCGGTCGCTGAGATCGCGCGCCGCCTCTCGATCTCGTCGCTCGAGGTCGAGCGGGTCATCGAGGTCGGCGTCCCGGACGTGGACGGCAATCTCGGGCACTTCGTCATTGGCCGCGTGCTCTCGGCGGACCCGCACCCCAACGCCGACCGGCTCCAGCTCTGCCAGGTGGACGTCGGCAACCCCGAGCCGCAGCAGATCGTCTGCGGCGCCTGGAACTTCGGCGCGGGCGCGACAGTCGCCGTCGGTCTTCCCGGCGCGCTCCTGCCGGGCTTCCCCGGCCCGCTCGAGGAACGGCCGCTCCGCGGCGAGGTCTCGCGGGGGATGATCCTCGCCGAGGACGAGGTCGGCCTCGGGCCGGACCACTCGGGGATCATGCTCCTGCCCGACGGGCTCCAGCCGGGAACGCCGCTCGCCGACGTGCTGCCGCTCGTCGACCACGTTCTGGACGCCACCCCGACGATGAACCGACCCGACCTGCTGTCGATGATCGGCATCGCACGCGAGGTTGCCGCGCTCTGCGACGGCGCGCTGCGGCTCCCAGGCCCTGAGGATCCGCCCGTGACGAGCCCGGAGCCCGTCGACGTCGCCGTCGAGGACTTCGGCGGCTGCCCGCGCTACATCGGGCGCGGCTTCCGCAACGTGCGCGTCGGCCCATCGCCCCAGTGGCTCCGCACGCGCCTCCATCTGGCAGGCATGCGGTCGATCTCGAACGTCGTCGACGCGACGAACTACGTCATGCACGTGTGGGGGAGCCCGCTGCACGCGTTCGACCGTGCAAAGCTCGCCGGCGGCCGGATAGTCGTCCGTCGCGCGCACGAGGGCGAGACGCTGCGAACGCTCGACGGCACCGAGCGCTCGCTCCTGCCAGCCGATCTTCTCATCACGGACGGCGAGAAGGCAGTGGCGCTCGCCGCGATCATGGGCGGCCTCGACTCCGAGGTCTCCGACGAGACCACCGACGTGCTCCTCGAGGCGGCGAACTTCGAGCCGATCGGGATCCTGAAGACGTCCGAGCGGCTTGCGCTGCGCACCGAGGGCTCGAACAAGTGGGAGAAGGGCGTCGACCCGTACGCGGCCGAGCCTGCCGCCGTGCTCGCAAGCCGGCTGCTCGTCGATCTGGCAGGCGCCGAGCCGACCGGGTCGGTCGACGTCAACGACGGGCTGCCCGAGCGTCCGGTGGTGACGCTGCGTCCCGAGCGCTCGCGCGCGCTCATCGGCCTCGACGTGCCCGACGCGGAGCAGCGGTCGATCCTCGGGCGGCTCGACTTCGAGGTCGACGAGGGATGGCAGGTGACGGTGCCGACCTTCCGCGCGCGCGACGTGACGCGCGAGATCGACGTCGTCGAGGAGGTCGCGCGGGTCGTGCTCGACCGCGTGCCCAAGACGATGCCGCTCCGCCGCGCCGTTGCGGGTCACCTGTCGGCCGAGCAGCGATTCCGTCGCATGCTCGAGGACGTGCTCGTCGGGGCCGGCTACTCCGAGGCCTATACCTGGAGCCTCGTTCCCTCCGATCCCGATCCGGTGGCGCTGCGGCTGCCCGACCCGATGAGCGGCGAGCACGCGGTGCTGCGGACGACGCTGCTGCACGGGCTCGTCGAGGCCGCGCGCGTGAACGTCGACGCCGGTAATCCCGACATCCGCCTCTTCGAGATGGCCCGGGTCTACCTCCCCTCCGGCGATCGACTTCCCGACGAGCGCTGGTACCTCGGGGGGATCGCGGAGGGCGGTTTCGCTGCGGCCCGCGGCGCCCTCGAGGCGATCTACGGGACGTTCCACCTGCCGCTCGAGACACGGCGCACGACGCTCCCGCACCTCCATCCGGGCAAAGCCGCCGAGACGGACGCGGGTTGGCTCGGCGAGCTCCATCCGACGCTGCTCGATGGAACGTGGGGCGTGTTCGAGCTGGATGTCGCGCGGCTGTGGACCCCTCGTTCGGAGCGGATTCTCTACGAGGACGTCATCACGTATCCCGCCGTCCGGCAGGACGTGGCCGTCGTCGTGGACGAGGATGTCGAGGCCGGATCGATCGTCGCCGTCGCGCGCGAAGCGGGCGGCGCCGAGCTACGCGACGCCCGCATCTTCGACGTCTACCACGGCGACCAGGTCCCGGAGGGTCGGAAGTCCGTCGCCGTGCACCTCGCGTTCCAGGCGTCCGATCGGACGCTCACGGACGAGGAGGCGGACGCAGCGCGTGCGCGGGTCGTCGAGGCGTTGCGGAACCGCTTCGGCGCCGAGCTGCGCGGCTAGAGCGTCTACAGCACTTTCCCGCCGACGTACCAGACGGGGCCTTGCGTCGCGACGTAGTCCGTGTCCGAGACGGCGCGCAGCACGGAGATCTCTCCCTCGATGCCCTCGGCGTCGAGGCGCTCGAAGCACCGCCGCGCCATCACTGGCGAGACGCCGTAGCCCGAGCGGCTGGCGCAGCGGAACATGAACGCCACGGCATCGGGCTCGCGGGTCGGGTTGATCGGCGCGCAGAGCAGCGCGGCGCGCGGCAGCAGGTCGCTGGACGCGAGCTCGAGGCTGCAGAGGAGGTCGCTCCAGCCGGAGGGAAGCTCGGCGAGAGCCGTGTCCCACGCCTCGGCGACCGACGTCGCCTGCCGGGCCGCCGCCGACGTCGCGATGTCGGGCTCTCCGACGCCGACCTCGTCCTGCTCGAGCACGCACCAGATCCGCGCCTGGTCGAGCATCCCGAAGAGCCTGCGCGCCGCCTCGGGCCCCGAGGCGCCGCCGGCTCGCCGCACGGTGACGACGAGCTGGTCGCGGACACGCCCGACGCTCATCGGCCCGAGCACACGGGCTGCCTCGCCGATCTCGTCCGGCTGCTCGGTGCTGAGCCGGAGGTCGACGGTCTCCCAGTCGATCGGCAGCCGCCGTTCGAGCGCCGCCCACTGATCCACCAGCTTCACGGCGGTCAGCATAATGACCCCGTGATCCGGGTCGGAGGAGAGCCGTACGGCGCTACGCCTCTTGCCGTCGAGCCTCGCCGGCTCCGCTGATGGCGACCGACGTCAAGCTTCCGCGTCTCGGCCAGGGCATGGAGTCCGGCGTGATCGTGCGCTGGCTCAAGTCCGAGGGCGAGCCCGTCGCGAAGGGAGAGCCGCTCTACGAGCTCGACACGGACAAGGTCACCCAGGAGGTGGAGTCCGAGCTCGACGGCGTGCTGACCAGGATCGTCGTGGCCGAGGGCGACGTCGAGGTGGGCGCGACCGTGGCCGTGATCGAGTCGAACGGCGCCGGGGTGGTGGAATCGGCTGACGCCGATTCCACGAGACGACCCACGACTCGGGCCGCCGAGGACGGCAGGTCGCCGGAAGCCGAGCCTGCGGCTCCGCGCTCCTCCAGCGACAGCGCGACCGCAGGTCGCGCCGCCGCCGGAGCGGCGGCAGCCCCCGCGCGTCTCAAGGCGTCGCCGCTCGCCCGGCGGATGGCGCGCGAGCGCGGCGTCGACCTCGCGTCGCTCCAGGGCACGGGGCCCGAGGGACGGATCCTCGCCGACGACGTTGAGCGCGCCGCCGCGGGAGGCGCGGCGGCGCCCGCAGCACCGGCGACCGCGACGACGGCGCTTCCC
>DASTKF010000105.1:0-13027 GCA_035716065.1 Gaiella sp. | reverse complement strand
GACGGTCGAATTGGCCGGCGACAACGCGAACCGCGTTCCCGGGTCGCCGGGGGCCGCCAGTGCGGCGCAGTGGTACCGCGACAAGCTCGCGCTCTACGGGCTCGCCGTCCGCGAGGACGCCTGGCGCGAGGATGTCGCGGGTCTCGGTCGCGTCGAGCTCCGCAACCTGGCGACCGTCGTTCCCGGGACGCTCGACGAGACGATCGTCTTCGTTGCGCACAGAGACAACAACGGACTCAGCGCGGGCGCGAATTCGGACGCGAGCGGGACTGCCGCGCTCGTCGAGCTGGCACGCGCGTACGCGACGGCGGGAACGACGGAATCCGCGCGGACGCCGCTGCACACGCTCGTCTTCCTCTCGGCGGATGGCGGTGCGTACGGGTCGCTCGGGGTCGCGCGGTTCACGCAACACTCGCCGCTCGCCCGCCGGGCCGTCGCCCTCGTCGCGCTCGACGGGATCGCCGGGAGCGCCGAGCCGCGGCTCGAGATCGGCGGGCTCGATGCGCATTCACCGCCGCCGGCGCTCGTCCGCACGGCCGACGCGCGGGTGGCCGTCGAGAGCGGCGACACGCCGGCGCACCCCGGCGTGCTCGACCAGGTCGTCTCGCTCGGGCTCCCCTTCGGCTTCGGCGCGCAGGCGCCCGCGCTCGGCAGTGGGATCCCGGCGGTGCGGATCACGACGGCGTCGGACGGTGGGACGCCCCCCGGCGGCGACGAGCTCGCCGGGCTCGACCGTACGAGACTCACGCAGCTGGGGCGCGCGTCGGAGACGCTGCTCACCTCGCTCGATGCGGCGGTCGAGCTGCCGACGACGACCGGCGGCGCGATCTACCTCGGCGAGCGCGCAGTCCGCGGCTGGGCGTTCGAGCTGCTGCTCCTGGTCGCGGTCGTCCCGTTCGGCGGTGCCGCGCTCGACCTCCTCTCCCGCTGCCGCCGGCGGCGTCTCGCGCTCGCGCCTGCCGGACGCGCGTTGCGGCGGCGGTTCGGGCTCTGGCTCGTCTTCGTCGTGCTGCTCGGCGTCGCGGCTCTGGCCGGTGCGCTGCCGGTCTCGCCGCAGCTTCCGCCGCCGCCAGACCAGCCACCCGTCGACCGCTGGCCTGTCGGTGGGATCGCGCTGGGTCTGATCGTGGCGGCGCTCGTCTGGCTCCGGGCACGCGCTCGGCTGATCCCGCGGGCTCGCGCACGGCCGGAGGAGGATCTCGGCGCCTACGCGGTCGCGTTCGTCGCCCTCCTCGCGATCGCCGCCTGGACGGCGCTCGTCTCCCCGTACACCCTCGTCTTCCTGCTGCCGTCGCTCTACGCCTGGCTCGCGCTGCCGCAGCTCCGTCGCGGCCCCGGCTGGCTCACGGACGTGACCTTCGGGATCGGCCTCTCCGGCCCTGTGCTCGCGGTCGTGGTCCTCGCAAAGCAGCTCGACCTCGGGCTGCGCGCACCGCTCTACGCGGCGTCGCTCCTCACGACCGGCGTCGTCCCCTGGGGAGCCACGCTCGCGCTCGCGGCGTGGGCCGCCGTCGCGAGCTTCGTCGGCGCGATCGCCGCCGGTCGCTACACGGCACCGAGCGGCAGGTAGCGCGCCGCCGAGCCTGCGGCGAGCTCGCCCTCGCCGCGCGGCACGTGGACGATCGCGTCCGCGGCCGCGGCGCGCACGATCATGTGCGAGTCCTGACCCTCGATCGGCCGGAGCACCACACCCGACTCGGACACCTCCAGGCGCGCCCGCTGGAAGTCGTCGCGGTGTGGGTTCCGGCGGGCGGACGCGCCCAGGACGCCGAGCCGGAACTGCGGCGCCGGATCGAGCGACCCCTGTAACGCTTTCAGGGCCGGGACGACGAAGAGCAGCGCGCCGACGAGCGACGACACGGGATTCCCCGGCAGCCCGAAGACGAGGGTGCGACCCCGGGTGGCGAACAAGATCGGCTTGCCGGGGCGCATGGCGACGCGCCAGAAGGCCTCCTCTGCGCCGAGCTCCGCGAGCGTCCCCCGGACGAGGTCGTGCGGGCCGACCGACACGCCGCCGGAGGTGACGAGAACGTCCGACTCGAGGCCGCGCTCGAACGCGGTGCGGTGCGCGGCCGCATCGTCCGTGACGGTGTCGTATGGGGCGACCTCGGCGCCCGCGGAACGAAACACGGCAGCGAGCATCACGCCGTTCGACTCGTAGATCTCGCCGTCGCCGAGCGTCTCGCCGGGCGGGCGGAGCTCGGTGCCCGTCGTGACGAGGGCGACGCGGGGTCGCGCTCCGCAGATCGGCCGGGCGACACCCGCGGCAGCGAGTGCCGCGATGCGCGAGGGCGAGAGCGTCGTGCCCGCGTGGACGACACGGTCACCGGCTCGGACGTCGCCGCCGAGGGGCCGTACGTTGGCGCCCGCCTCGGCCGCGGCCGGCACCTGCACGGCGCCGTCGCGCTCCGTGACGAGCTCGATCGGCACGACGGCGTCCGCTCCCTCGGGCACGACCCCGCCGGTTGCGATTCCCATTGCCTCTCCGGCGACGAGCGCTCGCGGAGCGGGCTTGCCCGCGGCGACCTGCGCCACGACGGGGAGCGTTCCCGGCGTGTCCGCCGCCCGGAGAGCGAACCCGTCCATCGCCGAGCTCGGAAAGCGCGGCAGGTCGACGACAGCGCGAGCATCCTCCGCGAGCACGCGCCACGCGGCCTCCTCGAGTCGGACGGGCTCCCCCGGGAGGGGCGCTGCGCGCGCGAGGACCTGCGCGAGCGCGTCCTCTACGGAGACGGGATCGGCCACGGCGCTGACGGTACACACGGGGTACGCTCGGGCGCGTGATCTCTGTCGTCGTCCCCGTCCGTGACGAGGAGCTCACCGTCGAGCGGCTCTACGACGAGCTCGCCCAGGCACTGGCCGAGCGCGGCGAGCCCTGGGAGGTCGTGTTCGTCGACGACGGCTCCCGCGACGGAACACACGCTGCGCTCGTCCGGCTCCATGCGAGCGCGCCGAACATCCGGGTCGTCCGGCTCCGCCGGAACGTCGGGAAGGCGGCCGCGCTCGATGCGGGGTTCCGCGAGGTGGAGGGCGACGTCGTCGTCACGATCGACGGCGACCTGCAGGACGACCCCGCCGAGATCCCACGGCTGCTCGCGAAGCTCGACGAGGGGTACGACCTCGTGACGGGATGGAAGACGCACCGCTCGGACCCGTTCGCCCGGCGCCTGCTCTCGCGGGTCTTCAACACGGTGACGGGCTGGCTCTCGGGCGTCCGCCTGCACGACATGAACTGCGGGCTGAAGGCGTTCCGGGTCGACGTCGCCCGCGAGCTCGACCTCTACGGCGAGCTCCACCGCTTCATCCCCGTTCTCGCGCACGACCTCGGCTTCCGGGTCACGGAGCTCGGGGTCAACCACCGGCCGCGCGAGCACGGCCGTAGCCGCTACGGGATGGAGCGGTACGCGCGCGGGTTCCTCGACCTGCTGACCGTCACCTTCATGAGCCGCTACCGGCACCGCCCGCTCCACCTCTTCGGCGGGCTGGGGCTGCTCCTCGGCACGATCGGGACCGGGATCCTCGTCTACCTGACGATCGAGAAGATCGGCGGTGAGTCGATCGGCAAGCGGCCGCTGCTCCTGCTCGGCGTGCTCCTCGTCGTGGTCGGGATCCAGTTCCTGTCGCTCGGCCTGCTCTCCGAGCTGGTCACGAGCCAGCACCGCGAGCGGCTGCGCGCGCTCGACGACCGGCGGTCGCGACTCGTGGACGAGATCCTGCGGTAGCGGGTGAAGGCGCTCTACTTCGGGACGTACGACCGCTCGTCCCCCCGCAACACGCAGGTCGTCTCGTGCCTGCGGCGCGCGGGGGTGACGGTGGTGGAGCGCCACCGGGAGGTCTGGGGGCGCCACAACTGGTCGCTCGGGCTGGGCCAGATGGCGCGGATGGCCCGCGCAGAGAGCTCGCTTGCACGGCGAAGAGACGACGACGCCGACGTTGTCCTGGTCGGCTACCCGGGACACTTCGACATGCCCGCGGCGAAGCGCACGGCGCGCGGCCGGCCGGTCGTGTTCAACCCTCTGGTCTCCCTCCACGACACGCTCGTCGGAGACCGCGCGCGCTTTCGGCCCCGTTCGCCCGCCGCCGGGATCCTCCGCGCGGTGGACAACGGCGCCTTCAGGGGCGCCGACCTCGTCGTCGCGGACACGGAGGCGCACGCCGCGTTCTTCCGGCAGGCGTTCGGCCTGCCCGAGGAGCGGGTCGCCGTCGCGCTGGTGGGCGCCGACGAGCCGCTCTTCCGACCCGGGTGGCACCCGCCTGAGCGGTTCCACGTCCTGTTCGTCGGGAAGCTGATCCCGCTCCACGGTCTCGAGACGATCCTCGCCGCGGCGGCGCTCGTGCCCGAGATCCCGTTCCGGGTCGTCGGCGACGGCCAGCTCGCCGGGCTGCTCGACGGTCGGCCCGCGAATGTCGAGCACATCCCCTGGATTCCGTACGAGGAGCTGCCGGACGCCTACCGTGCCGCGGGTTGTGCTCTCGGCATCTTCGGAACGGGCGAAAAGGCCGCTCGTGTGATCCCGAACAAGGTGTTCCAGGCGCTCGCCTGCGCCCGGCCCGTGGTCACGGCGGGGACGCGGGCGGCGCGGGAGCTGCTGACCGATGGCACGGACGCGCTCCTCGTCCCCGCCGGAGACCCCGAGGCGCTCGCCGGGGCGGTGCGCCGTCTCGCGGCCGACGACGCGCTGGCCGACCGGGTGGCGCGCGCGGGGCGCGAGACCTTCGAGGCCGACGCCTCGGAGGACGTTTTGGGTGCGCGCTGGCGGTCGCTGCTCGAGCGGGCGGCCGCGAGCCGGTGACGCGTCCCGCGCGGCTCGTCACCGGGGGGTGCGTCGCGTTCGCAGCCGGGCTCGGCGCGCTCGCCGTCCTGCAGCACCGGGCCTTCTGGACCGGACGGTTCGACGTGGGCAACCTCGTCCAGGCCGTCTGGTCGACCGCGCATGGCGACGTCCTCTCCGTCACAGGGCTCACGGGACGCCAGATCTCCCGGCTCGGCGCCCACTTCGACCCGGTCGTCGTCCTCCTCGCACCCCTCTGGTGGGTCTGGCCCGACGCCTCCATGCTCCTCGTCGCGCAGGCCCTGGCCGTCGCAACCGGCGCGATCCCCGTCTACCTGCTTGCGCGCAGGCATCTCCGTTCCGACTGGGCCGCCGCCGGGTTCGGGCTCGCCTACCTTCTCCACCCGGCGACGCAGTGGCTCGTCCTCGACGACTTCCACCCGGTCGCGCTCGCGACGCCGCTTCTTCTCTGGGGATTCTGGTTCCTCGACTCCGACCGGCTCGTCGCGTTCGGCGTGGTCGCCGCGCTCGCCTGCTTGACGAAGGAGCAGATCGGCCTGGTCGTCGCCGTGATCGGGCTCTGGTACGCACTACGACCCGGCAGGCGGCGCGCGGGCCTCGCGATAGCGGTGGCGGGAACGGTGGTCTCGCTCGTTGCGGTCGCGGTCGTCGTGCCGCACTTCGCCCCCGGCGGCGGGTCGCCGTTCGAGAGCCGCTACGACGCCGTCGGCGGGTCGCCGGGCGGGATCGCCAGGACGACGCTCACCGACCCCGGCGCGATCGCCGACGCGCTGACGAGCGGTCGCGACCTCGGGTATCTCGCGCGCCTGATCCTCCCGCTCCTCGGGCTGCCGCTGCTGGCGCCGCTCGCCGCGCTGACCGCCGCGCCGGAGCTGCTCTTGAACCTCCTCTCCGGGACGCGGACGCAGACCTCCATCCACTTCCACTACACGGCCGGCGCGCTGCCGGGGTTGTTCGTCGCCGCGGTCCTCGGCGCGGCGCGGCTGCGGCGACGCTATGCGTGGGCCAACCGGCCGGAGGGAAGGGCCATCGTCGTCTCGACGTTCCTCGCGGGCGTGCTCCTCGGTCCGCTCCCGGTCTGGCGCGACGTGCCGCTCGGCTCCGACCTCGCGACGCGCGAGCACGTCGTGGGTCACCACGCGCGGGTCGCCGCGCAGGCGGTCGCGGTGATCCCTCCCGACGCGCCGGTGAGCGCGACGAACACGCTTGGGGCTCACCTGTCCGAGCGGCGCCGCATCTTCAGCTTCCCGGTGCTGGGCGACGCGACCTGGGTCGCCGTCGACCGGCAGCGGCCGAGCTACCGCGACCAGGCGGACGCCCCAGGCCCGTTCGGGCGTGCGTTCGCAGCGCTGCAGGCGAGCGGTCGCTATCGCGTGGTGTTCGACGAGGACGGGATCGTCGTCCTCCGTCTCAATGTGGGATCGTCTGCGGCAGCAGGTACGCCGTGAGGCCGAGCGCGGCGAGGCGGGCGAGCCGGTCGTCGTCCTCCGGCGCGGCGAGGGGCACCGCCCACGCGAGGTACCAGACGGCGAGGTAGGGGGTCGTCGCCAGGACGAGGCAGGCGGCTGTCCCGAGCCGCGCGCGCCCGGAGAGCGCGTCCCGGGCGAGCCAGCCGAGGCCCACGACGAGCAGGGCGATCGCAATCCCGAACGAGATCCCGTGCGGAAGGCCGAGCTGCTCGAGCCGCGAGGGAAGCGCGTAGCTCGTCCGGCGCACCGCGTTGTCGGCGAGCGGGCCGAGCGCGCCGAGCCAGTCCGAGCCGTAGCGCCACGTGGCCACCGCACCACCGGCGGCCAGGGTCACGACGAGGGCGAGCGTTCCGGTCGCTCGGCCGCGGACGCGCGCCGCGATCGCGGCCAGCGCGAAGAAGACGAGCGGAACCCACTTGAAGAGCGCCGCGAGCGCCCAGACGGCGCCGCTCGCGGACGACCGCCGATGCACGCCGAGCGCGACGGCCGTCGCAACGAGCGCGCCGACGAGCGCGTCGTTGTGGCCTCCGCCGCCCGCGTGGATCGCGAGCACGGGGTTCCAGCCGACGAAAGCCGCCGCGAGCGCCGGCCGGCGGGAGCTCCGAGAGACCGCGATGGTCGCGGCCAGCACGGCAAGCGCGGCGAGGCTCTTGAAGAGCCAGGCGGCAGCGTCGGCCGAGGGCCCGGCGATCCGGGCGACGGGCTCGGAGAGGAGCGTGAACGCAGGGCCGTACACGCTGGTCGTGTCCCGCCAGTCGGCGCCGAGGTGGGATGCCGCCGGGCTCTCGGGGAATGCCGAAGGCGGGTCGACGTACGGGTTCCCGCCACCCTCGCCCGCGATCCAGCCGTAGCCCCAGTACGTCCAGGCGTCGGTCGAGAGAAGAAGCGGCGACGCGAGCGGAACGAGCTGCACGGCCGCAGCGACGAGGATTGCGGCGCGGAGCGCGAGCGAACGGCGACGCAGGAGGACGAGGCCGACGAGGTACGCGACGAACGCGGCGGCGACCAGGCCGAGGAAGAGCCAGGCGGTCCCCTGTACGGCGAGACCACCCTGCCGCGGAACGAGCGGCGAGCCGTCGCGCCACGCCGTGGCCGACGCGACCCCGACGAGACAGGCTGTGGCGACGCCCGCGGCGAGCGGCGCCGACCTGGAGGTCACGGCTCGGCGGGGCGGCCCCCGTTCGCGGAGGCGCCTCCCTGGCCGGAGCTCGTGCCCGCGACGCCCGACGACGACGCGGCAGCCTTCGCCGGCGCCGCCGAATCCTTTGGCTTCGTGTCCTTCGGCGGCGCCGGCGTTGTCGTCTCCTCCTCGGTCGTCGTCGGCGCGCTCGGAGGAGGCACGTAGTACGGGTCGTACGAGAGCGACGACGGCCCACGGTGCCACTGCTGGAACACCACCGGCTGGGCGGGCTCCGGGAACTCGCGGGCGGGAAGCCCGGCCAACGCGGGATCCATGAACCGGCGCCAGATCTGGGCCGGGAAGGATCCGCCGGAGACGGAGATGCCGTGAACGTTCGTCATCGGCACCTCGCCGCGCGTGTAGCCCATCCAGACGGCAGTCGAAAGGCCCGGCGTAAACCCGACGAACCAGGCATCGGCGTGCTTGTCGGTCGTGCCGGTCTTGCCCGCAACGGGCCGGCTGAGCGCCGCGGCGGTCCCCGTCCCGTAGCGGACGTTGTCCTCGAGGATGCGGGTGACGACCGCTGCGACGCCGTCGGGAACGACGCGCGTGCGGCGGTGATGCGCGGCCCAGCGGTCGTCGAGCTTGCCGTTCAGGATCACCTTGCGGATCGCCGTGGGCTCGTTGTAGATGCCGCCGGCGGCGAGCGTGGCATACGCCGACGCCATGTCGAGCGGAGAGACCGCGACCGAGCCGAGGCCCATCGCAGGCGGGAACGCGCCGTTCACCTCCAGCGGCGTGCGAACGCCGAGCCGCCGGGCCATCGAAGCGACCCGTGCCGGGCCCACGTCGAGCGTCAGCTGCGCGTAGACCGAGTTGTCCGAGCGCAGCGTCGCCCGCTCGACGGACGTCCAGCCCGTGTAGCTCGAGTCGTACGTCCGTACGCACCACCAGCTGCCGTCGTCGCAGTTGCCGTCAGCTTTCGGGCGGTACGTGAACGGCGCCGAGACGTAGTAGGTCGAGGACGGGTCCATCCCGCGCTCGACCGCCGCGGCGAGGACGAAGGTCTTGAACGTCGAGCCCGGCTGGCGGCGCGCCTGCGAGAGGAGGTTGAACTGGTTGTTCTCCCGGCCCGGGACGATCGCCGTCATCGCGCGGATCGCGCCGTTCGCGGGGTCGATGGAGACGATCGCCGCGGCGGGGTCGGCCTTGCGCGTGAGCGTGTCGGCTATCGCCTTCTGCGCCAGCCGCTGCCAGCGCGGCTCGATCGTCGTGTACACCTTGAGCCCACCCGAGCGGACCGTCTCCGCGCCGTAGGCCTTCACGAGCTGGTCGCGGACGTAGCCGAAGAAGTACGGCTCGCGGATCTGCTCGTAGATTCGGCCGGGGCGGAGCCCGATCGGCTGCCGACGCGCCCAGCGGTGCTGGGCCGGGGTGATCATCGACTCCTGGAGCATCGCGTCGAGGACCTGGTTGCGACGCTGGCGAGCGCGCTCGGGGTCGGTGAGCGGGTCGTAGGTCGTCGGGGCCTGCGGCAGGCCGGCGACGAGCGCGGCCTGCGGCAGGGTGAGCGTCCGCGCCGTCCGGGAGAAGTACGTGCGCGAGGCCGCCTCGGCGCCGTAGGCAAGGTTTCCGTAGAAGACCGAGTTGAGGTAGCTCCCGAGGATCTTCTGCTTCGACCAGGCGTCGTCCAGCTTCACCGCCAGGCAGGCCTCCGTGACCTTGCGCTGCACCGTTCGCTCGTCCGAGATGTAGAGATTGCGGACGAGCTGCTGGGTGATCGTCGAGCCGCCCTCGACCACCTCCCCGGCCTTGAGATCTCGCCACAACGCGCGCGCGATGCCCTCGGCGTCGATCCCGCCGTGGTCGTAGAAGCGGCGATCCTCGATGGCAACGGTCGCCTGGCGGAGCCACGGCGACATCTTTCCGAGCGCTACGACCTCGCGGTTTCGCTCGGCGGGGATGACGCCGAGGAGAGAGCCGTCCGCCGCATAGACGAACGTGTTCTGGCCGATCCGCGTCGGGCGGAGCGCGTCGAGGTCGCACTTCGAGCCGAAGGCGAGCACCGCGCCGCCCGCTGCGATGCCGGCGGCGACGAGGACGAGCGTGAGCAGGACGAGGACGAGCGCGAGCTTCCGCCCGCGCTTGGGCCGGGCACGCCGCCGGCGCACGCGGACGGCCGGCGCGGGCGCGCGACCCGGACGGGAGCGCCTCGAGCGGCTCATGCGGCGATGGTAGCCACGTCCTGTACCGGTTTCCGCGCCCGGGACGTGACCCCTCGCGCTGCGTGCCGCGTTATCGTCGCACCGTGCGCGGCGCCCTCGCAGCGTCGTGGCCGGCGCTTCGGATCTTCCTCTGGAGCCGCCTGGCGATCTGGGCGCTGGCGGCGGGCACGGTGCTCCTCTTCGCGGACGAGCTCAACCCCTCGCGCGGGCGGTGGGACACGCCGCGACTGCACGAGCTCGGGGCCGCTGTCGACGTCTGGGCCCGGTGGGACAGCAACTGGTATCTGCGCATCGCGGAGAGCGGGTACAGCTGGCCGTCGAGCACGCCCGCGTTCTTCCCCGGCTACCCGCTGCTCGTCGCGGGCCTCGGCCGCGTGCTCGGGGATCGCTTCCTCCTCGCCGGCCTGCTCGTCTCGCTCGCGGCGTGCGCCGCGGCGTTCGTACTCCTCTACCGCCTCGTGGCCGAGCGGCTCGGCGCCCGTGACGCGTCTCGTTCGGTCCTCTACCTCGCGCTCTTCCCGACGTCGTTCTTCCTGGGCGCCGTGTACGGCGAGTCGCTGTTTCTCCTGCTCGCGGTGGCGACGCTCGTGCTCGCCGAGCGCGGGAGGCTCGGATGGGCCGCCGTCGTGTCGGGCCTCGCCCTGCTCACCCGCGCGCAGGGAATCGCGTTGCTCCCCGCGCTTGCCGTGTTCGCATGGCGGAGCGACCGGCGTACGAGGAACCTGGCGCTGCTCCTCGTCCCGGTCGCGATGTTCCTCGTCTTCCCACTCGTGCTCGAGCTCTGGATCGGCCACGGGCTCGCGTTCGTGGACGCGCAGAAGCTCTGGGAGCGCTCGCTCGCTCCGCTCGGGCCGCTCGGTGGGCTCGTCCAGGCGATCGGCGAGGGCGACGTCGTGGGGCCGCTGCTGGCGGTGGCGATGGTCGCGCTCGCCGTGCTGTCCTGGCGCGTCCTCGGCGCGCCGTACGGGCTCTATTCGCTCGCCGCGCTTGCGATCCCGATGGCGCTGCCGTCCGAGCGGCTCGGCGGGCTCTACTCCTTCTCCCGGTTCGCGCTCGTGGCGTTCCCCTGCCTCGTCGCGCTCGCGGTGCTCGGCCGCGACCGGCGCGTGCATCTCGCGGCCGTCGCGGTTCTCGCGGCAGGCCTCGCGGTCGGCGTGGTTCGATGGGCGCTGTGGTACTGGGTCGCCTGACGGAGGTTCCCCGCCCCCGCCTCGTCGGCTGGGCGATTCTCGTGGGTGCGCTCGCCGCGCTGTCGTACGCGGCCAACCTCTCGAGCGGCAAGCCGCCGAGCGATGTGCTCTACCAGTGGTCGACCGCGGCGGCAGCGCTCGTGCAGTACGGGATCATCCTCGCGATCGTGCTCGTCCTCGCTCGCGGGATCGCGCCGGCGACGCTCGGGCTGCGCCGGCCGGACTCGTGGGGCCGTGCGGCGGGATGGATCCTCGCCGCGCTCGCCGGCATCTGGGTGCTCGGGGCGATCCTCAACATCTTCCTCAAGGCGGGCGAGGAGCAGGGGCTCGTGCCCGACGGCTGGGACTCGTCCCGCGCGGCGCCCTTCGTGGCGAACTTCATCGTCGTCGCGATGGTCGCGCCGTTCGTCGAGGAGCTGACGTACCGGGGCCTCGGGTTCGCAGGGGTGCGGGACGCGTACGGCGTCGCTGCGGCGATCGTCGTGACGGCGCTCGCCTTCGGGCTCGCGCACGGGCTGCTCGTCGCGCTGCCTGTCCTCTCGATCTTCGGCGCGATCCTCGCGTGGCTGCGCTTCAAGACCGACAGCCTCTACCCGTCGATCATCCTGCACGGCGTGTTCAACGGAGCCGCCCTGATCGCGGCGGTGTCGACGTGAGCGACCGGTTCGACGAGCTGCGGGCCGAGATCGCTGCGAACGACGCGGAGATCGTCGCTGCGGTCAATCGTCGCCTCGAGCTCGTTGCGGAGCTCTGGCGGCTGAAGGCCGATCGCGGCGACGCGCGTCTCGACCCGGACCGCGAGCGTCGACTTCGCGAAGAGCTCGTCCGCAAGAACGGCGGACCGCTCTCGGAGGAGGGGCTCGAGCGTCTGGTCGACGAGCTCCTCGCGCTCACGAAGCGCGAGCTCGGCGGCGCGTAGAGCTCTCGTCAGTCCGGCGACTCTTCGGGGCCCGTGGCGAACTCGTCGGGCGAGACCGTGTCCAGGAACTGCCGGAACTCGTCCATGTCGACCTCCCCGAGGCTCACGCGGTGGGCGTAGTCGAGGTCGGGCTCGTCGCCCTCGAACTCGACGCCGGACTCCTCGATCACGTCGTCCTCTGCGAAGATCTTGGCGTCCGCGCGGAGCGCGATCGCGATTGCGTCCGACGTACGCGAGTCGATCTCGATCTCTGTGCCGTTGCGGACGAGTGTGATGCGCGCGTAGAACGTGCTGTCGCGCAACTCGGTGACCGTGACCCGGTCGACCTCGGCCTCGAGCGAGTCGATGATGGCGCACACGAGGTCGTGCGTGAGCGGGCGCGGGGGCTCCTGTCCCTGGAGACGCATGAGGATCGCCGCGGCCTCCGGGTGGCCGATCCAGATCGGCAGGTACGTCCTCCCGCCGGCGGTTCGCAGGAGCACGATCGGCTGCTTGCCGACGAGGTCGAAGCTCACGCCGTAGACCGTCATCTCCTGCATGACCCGTTTGTCAGTGTAGCCCTGCCTTGTCGGCGCAAGACGGGAATCCGCCGAGCGGATTCCCGTCGCGCGAAGACCCCTCAAGGCGGGCGCATTCGCGCCCGCAACCACCCGGTGGCATCGTTGCAACGCACAGTGAGCGATACGCCCTCCGCTCACGCCGGCGGCTGGTCCGTCGCTACACTCGTCAGCCGCGCGGGCGATTAGCTCAGTCGGTTAGAGCGCCGCTCTGATAAGGCGGAGGCCCCTGGTTCGAGTCCAGGATCGCCCATGCTTGCTCGGCGGAAGGTCCTGCTCAGCCGAGCTCCGCTGCGACGATCGCGCGCGCCGCGAAGACGCCGAGCTCGATCGCCCGCGCGAAGTCGTCCTCGTCCTTCCACTGCCACGAGCCGTCAGGTTCGACGGCGATGTCCAGTTCCTCGGTAGATGCTCCGAAGGAGGACAGCGTCGCCCGACCGCACGGCGCGAGCCCGGCCGGCTACAGCGACTCGAGCGTCTCGACCAGCTCCTCGAGCCGCGTCTCGTCGCCGAAGTGGAGCTCGAGCTTGCCCGCGGCGATGCGCGACGGGAGCCCGGTGAGCCGCTCCGCGGCGGCGCGGGCGCGCTCGGCGAGGGCCGGGTCGACCGGGGTGGCGCGAGGTCGGCGACGAGCGCCCCCGTCCTGGGCGGCACGCTCGGTGGCGCGCACGGTGAGGCCGTCGCGCGCGACGCGGCGGGCAAGTCGCGTCCGCGCGTCGTCGTCGGGGAGCGCGAGCACCGCGCGGGCGTGGCC
>DASTKF010000104.1:0-7534 GCA_035716065.1 Gaiella sp. | reverse complement strand
GCCGTCCACGCAGCAGGTTGCTCGCAAAGTGCTCCTGGGCGACGGACGTCTCGCCCCTCTCCCAGCGCTCGCCGAGCGTGTGCAGGTAGGGGAGCAGGACGTCGCGGAGCACGACGTCGAGCGTCAGCGTCGCGAGCAGCCCGTCGAGCGCCCGCTGGGCGCCGGCCTCGTCGAAGCTGTCGAGCGCGACGGCGAGCTCCGACGCGTCGGCGACGGGAGCTGGTGCCCGGATCGGCTCGGCGACGTCCTCGGCGAGAGCGAGACGTGCGGCTTCCGCCGCGAAGAGCCCGCGCTCGAGGTTCGCGCGCATCGCCAGCACGCGGGCGACGTCGTCCTCGTCGTAGAGCCGGAAGCCGCCCTGCGTGCGGCTCGGCGTGAGCAGGCCATACCGCCGCTCCCACGCGCGCAGCGACTCCACGGGCACACCGACCCGGCGCGAGAGCTCGCCGATGCGCAGGAGCTTCTCGCCCGCGGTGCCGGTCGCGCCCTCGCTCATGACGTGACCCTATGGTTCCGACCGGCGTCCCGCGGGTCATCTGCGCGGGGAGGAAGAGGCACGAAGACGCTCGTCGTTCGCTGATAGTCGGCGTAGTCCGCCCGACTGCGGAGCGCCTGCGCCTCGGTGGCGGGAATCCCCGTCACGCGGAAGAGCAGGAAGAGGAGAACGGCCGGGACGATCCAGGACACCCATCCCCGCGGCGACGCTGTCGCGACGAGCGCGACGCCGCACCACGTGACCCACTCGAAGAAGTAGTTCGGGTGCCGCGACCAGGCCCAGAGGCCCGTCCGCGCCGTGCGCCCGCGGTTCTCGGGGCGCGACCGCCACCGCGCGAGCTGGCGGTCGGCGGTGATCGCGCCGGCATTGCCGACCGCCCAGACCGCGGTGCCCGCCCATTCGAGCGGCCCGAGGCCGGAGTGGGGATCGAGGCAGATCAGCAGGAACGGCAGCGAGAAGAAGACCACGAACGACGCCTGGAACTGGAAGAAGAGGAAGAAGTTCCGGTCGGCCCGCGAGCCCCACTTTGCACGCAGAGCCCGGTAGCGGCCGTCCTCCTCCTTGCCGAGCACGCGGTCGCGGAGGAGGTAGAGGCCGAGGCGCCAGCCCCAGATGGTCGCGAGCCCCGCGGCGAGGACGCGGTGTCCTGCGCCGCCATTCGCCAGGAGCGCGTAGACCACTGCGAGGACGGCGATCCCTGTTGCCCAGCCGACGTCGACGTGGCTCGCGTCGCCGGTCCGCACCTGGATCGCCCAGAGGCAGGTCATCGCGGCCGACGCGAGCAGCGCGCCGAGCGCCAGCAGCGCGATGAAAGAGCCGGTCATGCTTCGTCTCCGTCGACGACGAGATCGGCGGGCGGCGCGACGGCCTTTCGCCGCCGGCGGGCGAGAGTCGACGGCCACCACACGCGCTCACCGAGCTCGAACGTCAGCGCCGGGACGAGGACGGAGCGGACGACGAAGGTGTCGAGCAGGACGCCGAACGCGACCGTGATGCCGATCTGCGTGAGGGCGACGAGTGGCAGCACCGCGAGGACAGAAAACGTGCCGGCCAGGACGATCCCGGCGGAGGTGATCACGCCGCCGGTGACGGCGAGGCCCAGGCGCATCGCCTCGCGCGTAGGACGTCCGAGCGCCTCCTCGCGCACGCGCGCCATCAGGAAGATGTTGTAGTCGACCCCGAGCGCGACGAGGAAGATGAACGCGAAGAGCGGGTAGCTCGGATCCTCGCCCGGGAAGTCGGCGAAGAGGTCGAAGAGGACGAGGCTGCCGCCCAGAGCCGCCAGGAACGACAGCACGACCGTCGCCATGAGCATCACCGGTGCGGCGAGGGAGCGAAGCAGGAGGACGAGGATCACGAGGACGACGGCGAGGACGAGCGGGATGAGCACCTTCGTGTCCCGCTGCACGGCGGCACGCAGATCGGCCTCCTCCGCGGTCGACCCGCCGACGAGCACGGCCTCCCCGGCTGCGGCCCGCAGCTCCTGACGGAGCGGCTCGATCGAGCGGAAGCCGCTCGTGCCGAACGGGTCCCCGGCCAGGACCACGTCGAAGCGTGTCCCGGGCGCTCCGCGCTCCGGCGAGCCGATGCGTGTCACGCCGTCCGCCCGGCGCGCGGCGGCCACGACCGGCCCAACCTTCGCGGGGTCCGTGACGAGAATGACCGTCGGAGCGCTCTCGCCCGCCGGGAACGACTGCGAGAGCAGGCGCTGGCCCTGCACCGATTCCACCGATCCTCGGAAGGAATCCGCGGTCGTGAGGTCGTCGTCGAGACCGAGGGTGCCGAGGCCCAGCACGCAGAGAGCGAGCGTCGTGCCGATCCACGCAGCGCGCCGGCGCTTCTCGAGCGTCCGGCCGAGCCAGTCCCAGAAGCCGGTGGAGCCCGGCCGGTGCCCGTGGCCGGCTCGTGGCACGAACGGCCAGAAGGCGCGCCGGCCGCCGATGAGGAGCAGCGCGGGCAGCAGCGTCAGCATCGCGACGGCGGCGATCGCGACGCCCATCGCAGCGATCGGCCCGAGCCCCGCGGTCGAGTTCACTCGCGCCAGGGAGAGGCAGAGCAACGCCGCGATCACCGTTCCCGCCGAGGCGACGATGGCCGGCCCGCCCTGCTGCAGGGCGACGCGCATCGCGGCGTACCTGTCCTCGACCCGCTCGAGCTCCTCCCGGTAGCGGGCGGTGAGGAGGAGCGCGTAGTCGGTGCCCGCGCCGAAGACGAGGACCAGGAGGATGCCTCCGGTCTGCCCGTTGACGACCACCCCCGCGTCGGCGAGGAGCGTCCCAAGCCCTCGCACGACGGACTCGGCGAGCAGGATCGTGAAGAGCGGCAGGACCCAGAAGATCGGACTGCGGTAGATGAGGACGAGCAGGACGAAGACGAGGCCGGCCGTCACGAGCAACAGCGTCGTGTTGATCCCGGCGAACGCCTTCGTTGCGTCGGCGGAGAAGCCCGCGGGGCCCGTGACCTTCGCCTCGACCCCGGGTGGGAGCGCGTCGGCCGCCGTGGTGCGCACCGCGTCGACCGCGGAGACGAGAAGGTCCGAGTCGCCCCCGGCTCGGATCGGCACGGTCACGACGGCGGCGGTCCCGTCGGGTGACCACACGACCTGTGAGACGCCCGAGACCCCCGGGATCGATGCGGCCTGGAGCGCGGTGCGTCTCTGCTCGACGGCCGCGCGGCCGCTCGCGCCGAGGCCGTCGTGGTCGCGGAAGACCGCGACGGCAGGCGTCTGCTCGCCCGAGGGGAATCCCTTCGCCGCCTCGAGCACCTTCACCGCCTCGGACCCGCCGGGCAGGAAGCTGGACGGGTCGTTCTCCTGCGCCTGCTCGAAACGCCCGGCGAGCGGCGCGAGGGCGGCTGCCGCGAGGAGCCAGACGCCCACGGCGACGAACCGGCGCCTCCGTCCGACGACGAGACGCGAGAGAATGTTTGTGCGAGGCGTGCTCATAGAACTGTACGAATTCTATACAAGACAGTCAGATGCCTGCAAGACAAACACGTGCGCCAGCAACAGACTCTGTGCTATAACTGAACAATCATGGTGCGAAACCTATACAGGAGGTCAAAGATGCGCTCGCTTCTCGCCGTGCTCGGAGCGACGGTCGTCGCCGCGACGGCCGTCGCCGCTCCCGCCATCGGCTCACCCGCGGCAGGTCAGAAGGACATCGCTCACGTCGCCGCGTCGTCGCCGCAGTTCAGCACCCTCGTCTCCCTTCTGAAGAAGGCGGGCCTCGTGGGTGCGCTCGAGAAGGGCACCTACACCGTGTTCGCCCCCACGAATGCCGCCTTCGCGAAGCTGCCGAAGTCGACGCTCACGGCCGTCGCCAAGGATCCGGTGCTGCTCCAGAAGGTGCTGACGTACCACGTCGTCAAGGGGAAGGCACCGGCCGCGAAGGTCGTGACCCTGAACGGCAAGTCCGTGAAGACCCTCGAGGGGCAGGCCGTCAAGATCTCGATCCGCGGCGGCAAGGTCTACCTCAACGGCTCGACCCGCGTCACGAAGACGAACGTGATGGCCTCGAACGGGGTCATCCACGTCATCGACCGGGTCCTGATCCCCACGAGCTGACCTCGCCGGACATCACGGCTCGGAGGCCCCGCTCGGCCGGTCGCTCGCCGGCCGAGCGGGGCCGATCGCGTCAGCGGGCGGCGACGGCCTCCGCCCGGTAGACGGGGAGGACGTGCTCGGCGAGGTGCTCGACCTGGTCGAGCCGCGGGATCTGCGGGAAGACGATGAGCACGTCGACCGCGCCCTCGTAGGCCGCCAGTTCCTCGGCGATCTTCGCCGCCGGGCCGTGGTGGATCAGGTTCCCTGGCTCCGTCCAGAGCTGGCCGTAGTAGCGCAGGACGTGGTGGGCGCCCTCGTCGAGCGCTGCCCGCGGATCGTCGCCGACTGCGACGTACGCGAGGCCGGCGACGACGATGTCCTCCTTCCCTTCGTTCGCAAACGCCTCGCGGATCTGCGGCGCCCGCTCGTTCATCGCCGCGCTCCCGGCCGTCCCGAACACGAACCCGTCGGCGACGCGGGCGGCACGGGCGACGGCGGCGGGCGTCATCGCTCCGACCCAGATCGGCGGCGCCGGCTCCTGGACGGGCGCCGGCCCGACGACGCCGTGATCTCGGTCCGAGGCGCGTGCGTCGCGCCAGATCGCGCGGATGCGGCCGACCTGGGCCTCGAACCGCTCCGAGCGGCCGTGGAACGGCGCATCGAACACCTCGTAGTCGTCCTCGCGGCCTCCCTGCGCGACGCCGAGCGTGAGCCTGCCACCGGACAGCTGGTCGACGACGGCAGCCTGCTTCGCGACGAGCACCTCGTTGCGCGGCGGCAGCTGGAGGATCGTCGTCGCAAGCCCGATCCGCTCCGTCACACTGGCGACTCCCGCGAGCGTGACGAGTGGGTCCCACGCGTCGTAGTTCGGCTTGTCGATCGTCGACAGGAAGGCGAATCCCGCCTCCTCCGCTGTGCGCGCCCAGTCGAGCATCAGGGCACGGTCGGTCTCGTGCGCCAGCGTGTTTGGGAGTCCGATGCCGAGTCTCATCCGCGTCTCCTCCGTCGTTTAGGTCACCGTACGTACCCCGTCACGGCGTCCGTCGCACTGGGGCGGGTAGCGTCCCGCGCGATGTCGGAGATGAAGCGACGGATGCTCGCGGGCGAGCTCTACCTCGCCGACGACCCGGTGATCGCCGCCGAGCAGGCGCGCACGCAGGAGCTCCAAGAGCGCTACAACGCGACCCGCCACGACGAGCAGGTGCTTCGCGACTCGCTCCTCCGGGAGCTACTCGGCGACGTCGGGGAGGGCGTAGTCGTCCGCCCGCCGTTCTTCTGCGACTACGGCAGCCATATCTCGATCGGCGCGCGGACGTTCGCCAACTACGACTGCGTCATGCTCGACGTCGCGCCGATCCGGATCGGCGCCGCCTGTCAGCTCGCGCCGCGCGTCCAGCTCCTCACGGCGACGCATCCCATCGATCCCGGGGCGCGCCGGATCGGCTGGGAGTCCGCGGCGCCGATCGCGATCGGCGACAACGTCTGGCTCGGCGGCGGCGCGATCGTCTGCCCGGGTGTGACGATCGGCGACGACACGGTGGTCGGCGCCGGCGCCGTGGTGACGCGCGACCTGCCCGCGGGAGTCGTCGCAGCGGGCGTCCCCGCCCGGGTGCTGCGCCAGATCGACGAGAGCGATCGCGTCGAGATTCCCGACATGCGGCCCGGCTAGAAGGAGGGCGAGGCTGAAGCCACGCACCCTTGGGGCGGCGGCTCAGGCCGCTGCGTCGAGGTCGGCGAACGGCGGGCCGTCGCTCTCGACCGTCTCGCGGAGATCCGCCAGCATGCGGTCCCAGTCGCTCTTCGAGGCGTCGAAGCACGGGAGCTGCCGCTCGAGGCCCGCATGACGGAAGGAGAGCGCGGTTTCGCCGAGCCCACGCTCGCTGAGCCGGAACTCGAGGGTCGTTCCTTTCCACTCGGGGTGCTCGCTGTGACCGAGGCAGGTCCACTCGACCACCGCCGGACGACGCGCGCGCTCGACGCGGAGCTCGATGGTCGACCGCGAGCCCGGGAAGCCGAGCTCGAAGCGCGTGCCCGGCGCGAGCGAGCCGCTCACGATCGGGGTCCACCAGGAGGCGAGCCCGTCGGGCGTCGCGATCGCCGAGAAGACGCGCTCCGGCGCCGCGCCGAGCGTCAGCTCCGCGGTGTACCCATGCTCGAGCGACACGCCGTTCGACGCCTCGACGTTCGTTCCCACGGGGCAGATCCTCCGCCGTCGGCGGCTAACGTCCCAGCGGGCAGCCCGAAGCGCGACGGTACGGTTTTCCGCACCCTGTCAGGCAGTCGCCGGGCGGAGCGCGGCGGTGGCCCGCGCGGCTCGCGGGCGTGGGGGTGTGACGGGTGCGACGTGGTCGCGCGGGCAGGTCACGATCTCCGCCTCGGCGCCGTGGCAGTGGAGCACGACGACCGCGCCGTGATCGGAGAGCACGCGAGCGCGGCTTCCGATCTCGTGGATGCGCTCGGCGGCATGGATCTCCGCCAGGAGGGTCACGGTCTCGCCGGTCACGAAGCGTGGTGCGTCGCTGCTCATGGGAATGAAGACGTTCGCTCGGCGAGATGGTTTCCCTTCCGTACGTTTCCTTTACGACCGATGACTCGCGTTGCCGGACGCGGTCTCATGTGCGTCGGATCGAAACGGGAGGTAACGGAGATGGGACGCATCGTGGTCACCGAGTTCGTCTCGCTCGACGGCGTCGTCGAGGCGCCGGGCGGGGGCGAGAGGTTCGTGCACGACGGCTGGTCGTTCGAGTTCGACCGCGGCGAGGAGGGCAACCGGTTCAAGCTCGAGGAGACGATGGGCTCGGAGGCGCTGCTGCTCGGCCGGAAGACCTACGAGGGCTTCGCCGCAGCGTGGCCGTCACGCGACGGCGAGTTCGCCGACAAGTTCAACTCGATGCCGAAGTACGTCGTCTCGTCGACGCTCGAGAGCCCGGAGTGGAGCAACACGACGGTTCTCCACGGAGATCTCGTGGAGGACGTCGCGAAGCTGCGCGAGGCGCACCAGGGAGACGTCGTCGTCCACGGCAGCCCGCAGCTCGTGCAGGGCCTGCTCGAGGCAGACCTCGTCGACGAGCTCCGGCTGATGGTCTTCCCCGTCGTCCTCGGCACGGGCAAGCGGCTCTTCGGGGAGACGAGCGACAAGAAGCCGCTTCGCCTCGTGACCTCGCAGACCGTCGGCGACGGCGTCTCGATCCTGGTGTACGAGCCGGGTCGGGAGGAGTGACAAGTTGCGGCCCGCGAAGCGGGACGCCTTCAGGGATCTGCCCCGCCGCAGGCGGGGATCCAGCGGCAGGAATCCGCTCGGCGGATTCCTGCTTCGCGAGACGAGCTCAGTGCCCGTTCGCCGCGTAGCGCGGGTCGTGGTGCGCGGCGAGGCGCAGGAGCAGCGTGTGCAGGGTCTTTCGCTCGTCGGCCGAGAGCGGCCCGAAGAACTCGTCGTCGACCTTCTCGTGGACGGCACGTAGCCGCGCGAGGGACTTCTTCCCGGCCGGCGTGAC
>DASTKF010000103.1:0-3629 GCA_035716065.1 Gaiella sp. | reverse complement strand
AGATCACCCACGGCAGGTTGAGTCGCGCGAGCGACGCGGCGGGCTCGCCGAGCGTGTCGTCGCGCTGGTCGATGACGAGCGCGATCGCCTGCAGGAGGAACGCGACGGCGAACGTCGCGACGAGCATCGTCGCCGCCGACTGCGTGCGGAGCGGGCGGAACACGACGCGGTCCATCGCCATCGTGAGCGCGATCACCACCGCGAAGCACAGGACGATCCCGGCCCACACCGGCCAGTCGCGCTCGCGAACCGCTGTCTCGTCCTCGCGAACGGCGAGGTGCGCCTCACGCTGACCCCCGACGACGCGGCCGACACCGAGCGGATGATTCACGCTTACCTCTCGTGACCGGTCTCCTCGCCAGTGGGCTGACCGACTTCCTGCGCTCCGCGGTCGATCCGCAGGTGCAGGTCGACGCGATCGGCATCGGCGCCGTCTACGCGCTGATGGCCGTCGGGATCGGCCTCGTCTTCGGCGTGCTCCGGCTCGTCAACTTTGCGTACGGGCAACTCGTGATGGCCGGGGCGTTCGCGCTCGCGTTCGCGTCCGACCGCGACTGGCCGGTGTGGGCCGGCATCGTCTTGTGCTTCGCTGTCGTGATCGCCCTCTCGATGGCGATGGAGCGCGTCGTCTTCCGCCCGCTCCGGACGCAGTCGGCGGCGACGATGCTCGTCGCGACCTTTGCGGTTGCGTTTCTCCTGCAGGCGATCGCGCTCGTCATCGACCAGCGCGACGACACTCTCGGTGAGCCCGCGGCGTCGCTCGCGCGGCTCAATCTGCCGTGGGTCATCTTCGGAACCGACGTCAGGAAGATCACGGTGGTCGCGATCGTCACCGCCGCGGTCTGTCTGTTGGCGCTCGTCCTGTTCCTCGAGCGGACGACGGTCGGCCTCCAGATGCGGGCGGCGGCGATGGACTTCCAGACGGCGCGGCTGCTCGGCGTCCGTGCGAACCGCGTGATCGGGTCGGCCGTGTTCCTCTCGGGCGTCCTCGCGGCGATCGTCGCCGTGATGCTTACCGTCCAGCAACCACTGGTCACCTCGACCTTCGCGCTGCGCGAGACGATCGTCGTGCTTGCGGGCGTGGTCGTCGGGGGGATGAACCGGCTTCTCTCCGCGACCCTCGGCGGGTTCGCGATCGGCTATGCGTCAGGGCTGCTGGGCGGTGCTCTGCCGACCGAGCAGAGCCAGTACCTGCCGTCCTTCCTGTTCGGGCTCGTCATCCTCACGTTGCTCGTCCGGCCGGCCGGCCTCTTCACGCGCGGCGGCGGACCCGTGGAGCGCGTATGAGACGCGTGCGCACGACCGTGCCGCTCGCGTTCCCGCTGGCGCTCGTCGTCGCCACGGGCGTCCTCGGCACGTTGTTCGACCGCTCGACCGAGATCTACTTCATCAACTCCCTCGTATCGGTGTCGATGGTCGTCGCGCTCTACGTGTTCGTCGGCAACTCCGGCGTCCTCTCGTTCGGGCACATGAGCTTCGTCGCGATCGGCGCCTGGACGGCGGGCGTGCTCTCCGTCCCGGTCGAGGAGAAGCCTGCGACGATGCCGTCGCTCTTTGGCTTCCTCGGCGACTCGACGGTGGGGAACATCCCGTCGCTCCTGCTCGCCGCGCTCGTGGGAGGCGTCTTCGCGCTCGTCGCTGGACTGCCGTTGATGCGGCTCTCCGGCCTCGCTGCCGGCATCGCGACGTTCGCGGTGCTCGAGATCACGAGCAACATCCTCCGGTACTACGAGAAGATCGGGCCGGGGCTCAACGTCTTCTCGTCCGTCCCCGAGACGACGGACCTCCAGCAGGCCGCGATCGGCGCGGCGGTCGCGATCCTCGTCGCGTTCGGCTATCAGGTGAGCCGCTTCGGGCGCCAGCTCCGCGCGGCGCGCGACGACGCACCGGCGGCGCGCGCGGTCGGCATCTCCGTCTACCGGCAACGGCTGATCGCGTTCGCGCTCTCAGGCGCGCTCGCCGGGTTCGCCGGTGGGCTCTACGTTCACTTCCTCCCGATCAACGTCGACGCCGTCTACCTCGATCTGACGTTCCTCACGCTCGCGATGCTCGTCGTCGGAGGGATGACGAGCCTCTGGGGCGCCGTCGTCGGAGCGCTCGCGGTGTCCGGGCTCGACTCCGTGCTGGCGGAGGCCGAGAACGGCCTCGGCGGGATCGACCTTCCCGCGGGGAGCCGCACGATCGTGGTAGGCGCGCTGATGGCGCTCGTCCTCATCCTTCGGCCTGAGGGGATCACCGGCGGCCGCGAGGTCCGCCTGGGACCGCTCCTGCGATCGCGAAGCCAGAAGGAAGGAGCCGCATGAGGATCTGCGTGGTCGGGTGCGGGGCCGTCGGGTCGCTGTTCGCGGCGAACCTCGCGACCCTGGAAGACGTCGAGGTGTGGGCGTTCGATCTGAACAGAGCGCATGTCGACGCTATCAAACAGAACGGCTTGCAACTCGTCGGCGCCGGCGAGGTCCTTGGTCGCCCGCACGCGACGAGCGACCCGACGGAGATCCCGGCGTGCGACTTCGGCATCGTGGCGACGAAGGCGATGCATGCCGACGCCGCCATCGCAGCGACGGCGCATGCGTTCGCCGACGGAGCCGTCGCAAGCGTCATGAACGGCGTCGGCAACGAGGAGACGCTCGCCCCGCACGTCGAGCGAGTCATTCGCGGGACGACCTTCCCGGCGGGGAAGGTGCTCGAGCCCGGCGTGGTCCAGTGGGACGTGAAGGGCGACACGACGTTCGGCCCGTTCGAGCCGAGGCCGATCCCCGTCGAGGCGATCGCGCCCCTGGCCGAGGCGTGCACCCGCGCCGGCATGCCGACGACGGCGGTGACCGACGCGCGGCCCGGGCAATGGCGGAAGGTGATCTTCAACGCGGCAACGAACCCGATGGGCGCGCTCACCGGGCTCACCCACGGGCGGCTCTGCGAGCGCCCCGACCTGCGCGCCGTCGTCTCAGGCCTCGTCGACGAGGGGAAGGCGGTCGCGGCCGCGCAGGGGATCGAGCTGGACGCCGATCCCGAGGAGCTGATCGACCACGCGGCGCGACCCGACGTCGCCTACGGGCACAAGGCCTCGATGCTCCAGGACGTCGAGGCGCGCCGGATGACCGAGGTCGACTACCTGAACGGCGGCATCGCGCGCTTCGGGCGCGAGCTCGGCGTGCCGACACCGCTGCACGACACCATCACCGCACTCGTCAAAGGGGTTGAGGCTTCATGGGAACAGCAGTAGACGGTGTAAGGGACAGACGGAAGTCAGTCCCTTACGCAACGCGCATCGAGCTCGACAGGCGCTACGCCAACGTCCGGGAGGCGATGGCTGCCGCTGAGCTCGACGGCCTCGTCGTCGCCGGCAGCGAGTACTCGGGCTTCGAGGGCGCAGTGACGTACATGTCCGGCTTCCAGATCGTCCACCGCTACGCGTACGTCGTCGTGCCAGCCGACGGCGACCCGTTCGTCGTCTTCCCGGCGGAGGCGCGCTACGTCGGCGAGCACGGCACCGCGCTTCTCGAGCAGCGGTTCGACCCGCACCCGGGCGCAGCCATCGCCGCGCATGCGAAGGATGCGGGCTGGAAGCGGATCGGCGTCTACGGCCTCGACTACGTGATGACCGTGCGCGACTACCGGCCGCTCGAGGG
>DASTKF010000102.1:0-4264 GCA_035716065.1 Gaiella sp. | reverse complement strand
CGAAACCCGGCTCCACGATCGTGTCGTTGTTCAGGAGCATGACCAGCTCGGCGCCGCGGGAAAGCGCCTCGGCGATGCCGACGTTCATGCCGCCGGCGAACCCGAGATTGGCGTCGAGCCGGATGAGCACGACGTCCGGATGGGCGGCCGCCACGGCCTCGGCGCTCCCGTCGCTCGAGCCGTTGTCGACGACAATGACCCGGAGATGCGGGTACGTCGCCGCAGCGAGCGAGCGAAGGCACGCGAGCGTGTCCTCGCGGCCGTTCCACGAGAGCACCACCACCGTCACCCGCGGCGTCAGGCGAGCTCCCGCAGGTAGTGCCATGCCGAGCGCAGTCCGACCGGACGGACGAGCGCGAGGACCGCCGCGGACAACACGAGCCCTACTGCCGCCGCTCCGGCCGGGCCGAGGAGCGCGCCGGCCGGGACGAAGCCCGCGACCGCGCAGCCCGCCACGACCGCGATCGCCAGCGCGAGCCGGCGGATCGTCGAGCGGGCCGCGTGGAGGAACGTGAGCATCCAGCCGAACGCGATAGCCGTCGACACGGCAAGCGCGACCGCGAGCCCGTCGAGCCCGGCGAGCGCCTGGCCGGCGAACGCGAGGGGCACGTGGATCGCGAGCACGCCGGCGCCGACGAGGGGAAGCCTCGCGCCGCGGCCCGCGACGAAGACGAGCGGGAACGTGACCGACAGCGCGACCGAGGCGACCATGTACGGCGCCATCGCCACCACGAGCCGCGCGATCTCGGCGCCGACGTCGTCGCCGTAGGCGCTGCCGAGCACGCGCGCGGCGATCTCGGCGCCGGCGACGGCGAAGATCCCCGCCGTCGCGGCGACGACGAGCAGCGCCGGCCACGACGACGCCTCGACGTGCCGCGCGACACGCCCTGGCTCGAGACCGAGCCGGGTGAGCGGCACCGCGGTGACGAGCCCCACCGAGGAGGCGCTGATCCCCACAACCGCGGCTGCGATCAGGTACGCGTAGTTGAAGCTCGTCACCGAGCCGACACCCTCCCGCGCGGCGATCGGGAGGCAGACCAGGTAGATCGCCTGGAGCGCGAACGGCAGTGCCGCGCCGGAGCCGAGCTCCGCGAGCCGTCGTCCGGACCTCCGCACGTTCGCACGGGCGGCGCCGGCAGGCATCAGCTCGCGACGCGCAAGCCTCCAGAGCCAGAGGGCCATGAGCGCCGTCGCGAGCACGGCGTTCAGCGCCATTCCCCACGCGACCGCCTCGGTGCGGCTCTCGTCGATGCGCACGAGGAGGAGAAGCAGGCCCGTCACGCTGCCGACGATGAACGCGAGCGCGGGCACGACGTAGTCGTCGAGCGCCGCGAGGGTGCTCGCCAGCAGGCCCGCGGTGAACTGGCCGAGCCCCGCGACGACCATCCACGGGAGCGCCGCCGCGGCCGCGTCGACAGCCGCGTCGGGCCCGAATCCCGTCAACAGCTCGGCGAGGGGACGCGCTGCGACGACGGTCAGGAGGAGGACCGGCACCGCCACGATGCCGACGGCGAGCACGTACGACGCGGTCTCGGAGGAGAGCCGCCCGGCCGCGCGCGCCCGGGCGAGCGACGGCAGGACGGTCACGCGGACCGCTGTCGCTGCGAGCGCGAGGACCATGAACACGCCGTACGCCGCGAAGAAACCGTCCGTCTCCGCCGTCCGTTCGAGCTTCCGAGCGATGATGACGCCGACGACCGCGGCGAGCCCCGTCTGCACCGCGATCCCGACCGCCGTGACGGCGCCCGTGACCAGCGACCCGAGCCCGGTTCGGTTTACATCCTGCGACACGGCGCGAAGCCTACGGCCCGCGCCATACGACTCCTCGCCCGCGGAACCGGCGCGGCGACGTTCGTCTAGCTTTCGGCCGTGCGCGTTCTCGTCACCGGCGGTGCTGGGTTCCTCGGCTCGCGTCTGGCGGAGCGCCTCGACGCCGAGGGCCACGACGTCGCGGTCTCGCGCCGTCGCGACCACGACCTGACGTCGATGGAGGAAACGGCGCAGCTCTTCGACGAGACGCAGCCGGAGCTCGTCTTCCACCTCGCGGCCGAGGTCGGCGGGATCGGAGCCAATCGCGCAAATCCCGGCCGCTACTGGTACGCGAACCTGATGATGGGCGCGCACGTGCTCGAGCAGGCGCGGATCCACGCGACGCGGAAGCTCGTGATCGCGGGGACGATCTGCTCGTACCCGAAGTTCGCGCCGGTCCCCTTCCTCGAGGAGGACCTCTGGAACGGCTACCCGGAGGAGACGAACGCGCCGTACGGCGTCGCGAAGAAGGCCGTCCTCGTCGGGGCGCAGGCCTATCGCGAGCAGTACGGGACGAACGCGATCTTCCTGCTGCCCGTCAACCTCTACGGACCGGGCGACAACTTCGACCTCGAGACCTCCCACGTGATCCCCGCGCTGATCCGCAAGATGGTCGAGGCCGGGGAGCGCGGCGAGCAGGAGGTCGTCCTCTGGGGGGACGGCACGCCAACCCGGGAGTTTCTGTACGTGGACGACTGCGTGAAGGGTCTCGCGCTGGCAGCGGAGCGCTACGACGGCGCCGACCCCGTCAACCTCGGCACCGGCGAGGAGATCGCGATCGGCGACCTCGCGCGGCTCGTGCGTGACGCGACCGGGTTCACCGGGACGATCCGCTGGGACACGTCGAAGCCGAACGGGCAGCCGCGCCGCAGGCTCGACACGACCCGCGCCGAGGAGCTCTTCGGGTTCACGGCCGCGGTGCCACTGGAGGAGGGTCTCGCCCGCACGGTCGCCTGGTACCGGGAGAGCCGCGAGACGTGAGCGCGACGGCGGCCGCGGCCCGCCCGAATCCGGTGTTCACCTGGCTGGGCCGCGCGGCGGATGCCGTTGCGCGACACGTCGTCGTCGCGGTCGTCGCGATCGTCGCGTTCCAGGTCCTCGCCACGGTCGCGCTCTTCTTCTCGGTCAACTCGAACGGCTGGCTGACCTACCAGGGGGGCGACCAGATCTGGCTCGTCACCGCGGGGTGGCTCCTCGGGAAGGGGATGATGGGCTACGCCTTGACCGGCCACGGCTGGCCGATGCTGCTAGCGCCCCTCACGTGGATCACGGGGTCGAGCTCGGTGCAGCTCCTGCCGCTGACGACGGTGCTGCAGGTGGGCCTGCTCGCTCCGATCGCGACGCTCGCGGTCTACGACATCGGCGCCCGGATCGCCGGCCGTCTCGCCGGCGTGTGGTGCGCGGCGGCGTTCGCGGTGGCGCCGTTCGTCGCGATTCCCTACTTCGTCCAGCGCTACCACGACTCCTGGGTCGACCAGTTCCTCCCGCAGGCGCTCGGGCTGACGCAGCAGGCCGACTTCCCCTCGGTCGTCGCCGTGCTCGTCTCGGTCGCGTTCACCATTCGCGCGCTGCGCGCCTTCGCGTACCGCGAGGCGGTGCTCGCGGGGACGTTCGCGGGCGTCGCGCTCGCCTTCAAGCCGGCCAACGCGCTGTTCATCGGAGGGCCGCTCGTCGCGTTCGCCCTCGCCCGCCGCTGGACGCACCTGCCGCTCTTCCTCGTGTCGCTGGCTCCGGCGCTGCTCGCGCTGACGATCTGGAAGGCGCGCGGCCTCGGCGAGGTGCCGCTCTTCGCCCAGGGGGAGGCGACCCGGCTGGCGGCGGGGATCGACGACCCGGTGATGGTGTCCGCCACCAGCTGGCTCGACCGCACGGTGCACCTGGACCTCGACACCTGGCGCGAGAACATGTCGAACATCCGCGAGTTCACGTGGAGCGCGCGCGTGCTCCAGTTCCTGCCGCTGGCGGGAGCGATCGCCGTCGCGCGACGGTCTGTCCCCGCCGCGGGGCTCTTCCTCACCTGGCTGCTCGGCTACGTGGTCGTGAAGGGCGCCGCAGACGTCGCGACCGTCGAGTCGGGAAGCTTCTGGCGGCTGATCATGCCCGCGCTCCCGGCGTTCGTCCTGCTCGCGGCGTCGGTCCCGCTGCTCGTCCCGACGTTCGTCGACCGGATGGGGCCGCGGCTCGCGCCGGATCCCGGGCGCCGGCCCCGCCTCTATCCGACGGTGGCGGTCGTCGCGTTCCTCGCCGTGGTGCCGGTCGTCGTGCTCCTCCAGGCGTCGCAGTTTCGCGTCCAGCACGGCCCGGGGGCCGGCTACGTTGTTCCCGAGCTGGTCGTCGACGACATCGGCGTGCCGATGGACTCGGACGTCGTCTCCCTCACGGTTCGCCGCGTCGGCGACGCCAACGTCCTCCACTGGACCGACTCGACCACGCGCGCGCGCACCTTCTACCGCGT
>DASTKF010000101.1:0-4673 GCA_035716065.1 Gaiella sp. | reverse complement strand
CGAGCGAGGCGTCGACCAGCTTCATGCCGCACTTCGGGCAACGGTCGGGCTGCTCGCTCACGACCTCGGGGTGCATCGGGCAGACGTAGGTCACCGGTGCGGCGATGGCGACGAGCTTCATGCCGCACTTGGGACAGCGGTCGGGCTCTTCGCCGACCACGTCCGGGTGCATGGGGCAGACGTAGATCACGTCGCCCTCGGGCGCGGGCATGTCCATCTCGGCGACGAAGGCGAGCGTCTTGTCGGGCGGCGCGTCTGCATAGATCTCGAGCCTTTCCCGTTCGGCCGACCATTCCGGGTTCGTGCGCAGCACCGCGAAGCCGTCGGCGAGCGATGGCGTGGCCGGCTCGGCTGCGACGTCGAACGTCGCGAGCGTGTAGGTCTGCTCGGGTGTTCGGTGCTCGAGCGCCGTGCGTCCCGGCTCTTCGAACAGCACGTCAACGACGGCGCGCTCCGAGGGCGCCAGCACGACCGACTCGACGAATGCTTCGCGCTCGACGCGGCCGCTGTCGCCGCCCACGAGCTTCATACGTGCGTCCGGGAGTGCGACGTCGAACACGCGCGTGTTGGCGGTGTTCGTCAGGTAGAGGCGGACGACCTCGCCCTGCCGGGCTGCGAACGACGGCGCCGTCTCACCTGCGACGAGCATGACGTTGCCGTAGCGGCCCATCGCCGCAAACGTCGTCTCGTCACGGCTGAACGGTGCGACCTTTCCGTCCTCGATGAAGATGTCATCGAGGGTCAGGAGCAGCTCGCGGTGCACCGCCGGCCAGTAGTCGGGCTCGGCCGGGTCGACGAGGATGTTGGCGTACTGGCCGAGCTCCTGGCCGTAGTCCTCGCGGATGTGCGGGTGGTACCAGTAGACGCCGGGATCGGGGAACGAGAGCCGGTACGCGAAGCGGCCGCCGACCGGGATCGGCGCCTGCGTCTCGTGCGTGCCGTCGAAGCGGTTCTCCAGGCGCAGCCCGTGCCAGTGCACGGTCGCCTCCAGGTCGCCCTCGTTGAGGACGTCCACGACGAGCTCCGAGCCTTCGCGCACGCGCAGCGTCGGGCCGGGGATCGACCCGTTGTAGGCGATCATCCGCACGGTGTCGTCGCCGATCCGCTTCGCGACGGGCGCGATTCGGAGCTCGACGGTGTCGCCGTCGCCGAGCTCCACCATCCGGGTCGGCACCGCGTGCGGGAGGCCGGTTGTGTCCGTCGGGAAGGTGCCGGTCGTGTCGGTGGAGTCGTGCTCGTGATGGTGCTCGTGGTGTTCCATGGCTATGAGGCTCCTTGGGCGGCGCTTGCGCCCTGCGGGGTGGGATGGGCGCTCGTCCCGGCTCGTGACTCGCGGCTGGCGGCGATCTGGTCTGCGATGAACGCCGCGTCGTCGGCAACGAAGCCGAGCAGAGCGGAGCCGCGCGTGTGCTGCCACGACAGGCCGAGGAAGTAGAGGCCCGGAATGTCGCTCACGCCGCGGCGATGGCGCAGGCGACCGTCGTCGCCGTTGATCGGCAGGTCGATCCACGAGTGGTCGGGCCGGTAGCCGGTCGCCCAGATCACCGTGTCGACGTCGAGCTCCGTGCTGTCGGCGAAGCGGACCGTGCGGCCGTCCGCGCCGACTGCGCGTGGCCGCACAGTGACGCCATGGCGCTGGGCATCGCGCGGGCTCGACCCGATCAGGGTGTCGCGGTCGCGCGCACGCCGGCCGATCCGCGATTCGACGGTCTTCGAGAGCACCCCGAGCTTCGTCAACCACCAGAAGAGGTCGCGGCCGAACAAACGCTGCGGCAAGGGCGTTTGCCGTGTGCCGATCGCGAGGTGAACCTCGCGGCTGCCGGCCAGCTCTTTCGCGATCTGGAAGCCCGTGTTGCCGCCGCCCACCACCAGCACACGGCCTTCCGGCAGATCTCCCGGCCGCCGGTAGCCGGCGCTGTGCGTCTGGAAGACCTCGGCTGCGAGACCGTCGGCGATGGCCGGCACGATCGGCGCGTGGAACGGCCCGGTCGCAACCACGACCGCGTCCGCGCGAATCGGTGTGCCGTTCGCGTCGAGCACGAAGCCGTCGGCGTCCTTGCTCAGCGAACGCACGGGCGTCGAGAGCTCCACCGGCAGCCCGAACTGCTCGACGTACTGGTCGAGGTAGGCAGCGACCTCGTCGCGGGTCGGGTAACCCTCCGGGTCGCCGGGGAAGGCGAGCCCGGGCAGTGCGTCGTAGCGGCGCGGGGTGAACAGGACGAGCGAGTCCCAGCGATTCCTCCACGCGGACCCGACGGAGTCCGCCTCCTCGAGGACGACGAACCGTCTCTTCTGCTCGGCCAGGGCATGGCCGATCGCGAGCCCCGCCTGTCCGGCGCCGATCACGGCGACGTCGTATCGCACGCTCTCCATCACAACCCTTGTCTCGCCGGCACCGCGGGACCGTAAACCGCGGTGGCTGCCGGTTCAAATGACCGTTCGAGCTCCGGCAGGACCGCGTCCTCGACGTCGACGACTTCCTCGACGCCCTCCGCAGCGTCGCAAACGGCGGCTCTGCGCTCGACCCCGGTGCTCGCGCTCATGGCCGAGGGCCGAACCAACCGCGGGATCGCCCGTCGACTCTGGCTCACTGGACGCACGGTCGAAACGCACGTCGTCAGCATCCTCGCCAAGCTCGGCCTCGGCGCAGACGAAGAAGACCACCGCCGCGTCCTCGCAGTCCTCTCGCCTTCCTCAACCACCGCCGCAGCCCGGTCGCCTGACCACCGCGACTCCGACGCTGCCATCGACGCTGCGATGAACCGAGCCGGGTAAACGCACGTCTCGGTCTCGAGGCCGGAAGGGCCTGTCGCTCGCACCTAACCGATACCGCCGGCAACGGCGGCCGTCATCAGGTCGGCAGCGTCGTCGTCGTCGAGGCCTTCGCGCGTGAGGCGGCGCCAGGTCCAGAAGTCGAGCGCGACCCGGACGAGGGCGTGGAGCCGGTCTGCTCGCCGGCCGCGGACGGCGAACCCCGCCGCAAGGTCGTCGGCGAGGTCAGCGAGCACGCGATCGATGTTCTGCTCGAGGAACCGGTCCAGCTCGGGGACGGACGCGCGGTCGCTGAAGAGCTTGCCGAACATCGGCTCGGTCTCGCGGTACCACGCATAGAGCCGGCCGAGCGCGTCGCGGACGCGCGCGCCGGGGTCGGGATGTGCGCGAACGGTCGCGAAGTCGGGCGTCGGGTGCAGCCGCTCGTAGTGGGCGGCGCAGGCGGGTAGCAGATCGCTCAGGTCCGGGAAGTGGTTGTAGACGGTGAGGCGCGTCACCCCGGCGCGGCGGGCGATCTCGGCGACGGTCGTGTGCGCGACGCCCTTCTCCTCGTGGAGCTCGGTGGTGGCCTTCGCGATGCGCTCGCGCGTCTCCCGCTGGCTCTCGGCCCGGGCCTTCAGCTCGTATTTCCTCATTCGAGTTGACACGGTGTTCATTCATGTTAGCATGCATCTCGATCGATAAACACCATGTTCAATGAAAGGATGATCGAGATGCTCGCTACCAGTCAGTTCGAGACCCTGTCCGCGCAGATGAGCGGACGCGTCGTGACCTCGTCGGACTCCGACTGGGACGCGGCGCGGCGGGTGTTCAACCTGGCAACGGACCTGAGGCCCGCCGCAGTCGCGCTCCCACAGGACGTACGCGACGTCGTCGCGGCCGTGGAATACGCCCGCGACAACGGGCTGCGCGTTGCGCCGCAGGCCACCGGCCACAACGCCGACGCCTACGGCGCGCTCGAGGACACGCTCCTCGTCGACGTCCGCGAGCTCCAGGAGGTCTCCATCGAACCCCGGGCCCGGCGCGTGCGGGCCGGAGCAGGCGTGAAGTGGGGGCGCATCGCTCCGAAGCTCTCCGAGCACGGGCTCGCCGCGCTGCACGGCTCGTCTCCCGACGTCGGCGTCGCCGGCTACTCGCTCGGTGGCGGCATGGGCTGGCTCGGGCGCAAGCACGGCCTTCAAGCGAACAGCGTCACCGCGATCGAGCTCGTCACCGCGGACGGCCGCGCGATCCGGGTCGACGGAGAGCACGAGACGGAGCTCTTCTGGGCGCTCCGCGGCGGGAACGGCAACTTCGGCGTCGTCACGGCGCTCGAATTCGCCGTGTATCCGGTCGACGAGCTGTACGCGGGGGTCATGTTCTTCCCCTTCGAGCGCGCGGCCGAGGTGCTCCACGCCTGGACGGCGCTCGTCCCGACGCTGCCCGACGAGATGATGTCGTGGGCGTCGCTGCTGCAGTTCCCCGACGCCCCGTTCGTGCCCGAGCCGGTGCGGGGCGGCTCGTTCACCGTCGTCTACGGCGCCTTCCTCGGGAGCGAGGCGGAGGGCCGCGACCTGCTGCGACCGGTGCGCGAGCTGAGCCCGGCGATGGACACCTTCGAGATGGTGCCGCCGGCGGCACTGGGCGACATGGCGATGGATCCGCCCGACCCCCTGCCCTTCGTCACCACCACGGCACTCTTGACCGATCTGCCCGGTGCCGGCGTCGACGAGCTGGTGGCCGCGGTGGGGCCCGAGTCCGGCACGAACCTCGCGCTGGTCGAGCTGCGCCAGCTCGGCGGTGCCTTCGGACGGGAGACGCCGGGCGCCGGTGCACGCGCGACGCTGCCGGGCGCGCTCAGCCTGATCGCGCTCGGGGTTCCGGAGGACGAGGCGTCCGAGGCAACGGCGAGGGGATATCTC
>DASTKF010000100.1:0-7695 GCA_035716065.1 Gaiella sp. | reverse complement strand
GACCAGGTTCCGCGGCGCGGGCTCTTCGGCCTGCAGGTCGCGTTCGTCCATCCCGACGCCGTCCACGGCGTCCTGACCGAGGTGGTGTGCCCTGTCTGACGATTCGATCCGCATCGAGCTCGCCTTCGAGGGCGGGCAGATTATCGCCGCGATGGTGTCGCCGGAGACCGCGGACGCCGTCGAGCGCGCGGTGACCGCCGGGGCCGGCGGCACGGTCGACCTGGACACCGACGACGGGCGCATCACGATCGCCGTGCCGCGCGTCGTCTACTTCAAGCGCTTCACCAAGGGAGCGCAACCCGGGTTTCTGAGCACATGAGCTTCACGGCCGGCCCTGAGGCGTACGACCGGTTCATGGGCCGGTACTCGACGCCGCTTGCGCCGCGGTTCGCCGACTTCGCGTCCATCGGAGGGGCGCAGCGTGTGCTCGACGTCGGCTGCGGCCCCGGCGCCATGACGGGCGAGCTCGTGCGGAGATTCGGCGCGGAATCCGTGTCGGCCGTCGACCCGTCGCCGGGCTTCGTCGAGGCCGCGGCGGATCGCCATCCGGGCGTCGACGTGCGACGGGCCGAGGCGGAGAGCCTGCCCTTCGAAAGGGGCTTGTTCGACGCCGCCCTCGCCCAGCTCGTGGTCCACTTCATGAGCGATCCGGCGGCCGGCATCGGCGAGATGCGCCGCGTGACCCGGCGCGACGGAGTCGTTGCGGCATGCGTCTGGGACCACGCAGGCGGTGCAGGACCGCTCGCGCGCTTCTGGGGTGCCGCGCGTGAGCTCGACCCCGAGGCGGCGGACGAGTCCGACCTGCCCGGCGCGCGCGGAGGCGACCTGGAGCGGCTCCTTCGCGGGGCCGGCCTGGTCGACGTCGAGGAGCGGCTGCTGACCGTCGAGGTCGAGCACGAGTCGTTCGAGGAGTGGTGGGAGCCCTTCACGCTCGGGATCGGGCCGGCGGGGGCGTACGTGCAGGGATTGACGCAGGACGCGCGCGACCGGCTGCGGGAGCGGTGTCGCGAGCTGCATCCGGCCGCGCCGTTCGCCGTGTCGGCGAGCGCGTGGGCCGCGCGCGGCGTGGTCTGACAGGACGCAGGCCGCACGCCGGAGGCTCCGGGGGCGGGTTTGACTACCCTGGCCGCCGATGGCGCTCGAGGTGGGGATCGTGGGACTTCCGAACAGCGGCAAGACGACGCTGTTCAACGCGCTCACCCGCGCCGGGGCGGAGATCACGGCGTACGCGTCGGTGACGGAAAAACCCAACGTCGGCATGGCGGCGATCGCCGACGAGCGCCTCGGCCGGCTCGCCGAGCTCGTCCATGCGAAGAAGGTGACTCCGGCGGCGATCCGCGTCGTCGACGTCCCCGGCACCGGGCCGCAACTCCTCGGCAACCTCCGCCAGGTCGACGCGATCCTTGCGGTGCTCGACGGCTTCTCCGACGAGGCGACGCCCGACGACGATCTCGAGACACTGAAGCTCGAGTTGCTCGTCGCCGACCGCGACCACGTGGAGCGCCGGCACGAGCGGGTGCAGAAGGAGGCCAAGTCGGGCGACGCCGCGAAGCGGAGCGAAGCAGAGACGCTGACCGCGCTCCTCGCGCATCTCGATGCCGGCAAGACACTCGCGGACTGGCCGGGCGAGCTGCCGCCGGAGCTCGATCCGCTGACGACGAAGCCGTTGCTTGCGGTGGAAAACGGGCCTGCCGGCATCGACTGCAAGCTGGAGGCGGAGCTCGCCGAGCTTGCCGACGAGGAGGCCGCCGAGTTCCGCGACGGGCCCTCGGCGCTCGACGAGGTCGTCCGGCGGCTGAAGGACGCGCTCGGCCTGATCACCTTCTTCACCGCGGGCGAGAAGGAGACGCGCGCGTGGACGCTCCGCGACGGCGAGACCGCGCTCGACGCGGCGGCGACGATCCACTCGGACATCGCGCGCGGCTTCATCCGCTGCGAGGTGATCTCGGCCGAGGATCTCCTCGACGCCGGCTCGCACGCCGAGGCGGCGAAGCGCGGGACGCAGCGCCTCGAGGGAAAGACCTACGTCGTCGCCGACGGCGACGTGCTCAACATCCGCTTCAACGTCTAGGTGGTTGATCGGTAATTGGCGTGACGTCCGGGGACGTCCCAGACCAAGCCGGGCGCAGCGGCCGGGTGCGGCCAGTACCCGAAGGTACGGGCCGTGCCCGGACGGGGTGATGCGGCGCCGTGTCTGGGGCGCCATCCGGTTCGCGCAAATTGCCGATCAACCACCTAGCCGGCGGCGACGACAGCGGCGCCGCCGAGGGCGAGCACGCCTCCGAGCCGGCGCGGCCGGTCGAGCCGCTCGCCGAGCAGGACGCGCGCGAGGACGATCGTGACGACGGGGTAGAGCGCACTCAGGACAGCGACGATGCCGGCCGACCCTTTCGTGGTCGCGAAGGCGACGAGGACGTTGGCCGTCGTGTCGAAGACGCCGACCGCGGCGATCGTGGGAACCAGGCGGGTAGGCGGCCGGATCGAGACCGAGGCGCCCACGGCGAGGACGAGCGCAAGCGCCGTCGACGCGCCGCGCGCGGTGACGATCGTCCACGGGACGCTGCCGTCCGCGGCCGCGTCGAGCCCGACGATGAAGAGCCCGAACGCGAGCGCGGCCACCAGCGCGAGGGCGACGCCGGCCGCGAGCGGCGTCCGCCTTCCGGCGCCAGGCTCCCGGGCGAGCAGCACGATGCCGCCGAGCACCGCGACGATGCCGGCCCACTGCGCCGCCGAGGGGGAGACGCCCCGCCCGAGGTCGACGACGAGCGGGACGACCGGGCTCGCCGCCGAGATCGGCGCGACGATACCCATGGCACCCACCGCCATCCCGCGGTACAGCGCCCCGAGCCCGATCGCACCGCATGCGCCCGCGCCGACCGCCGGGAGAAGATCGCCGGCGCCCGGAAGCCCGTCGCCCGAGGCGAGCAGCCACACCACCGCGCCGCCGAGGCCGATCGCCTGGGAGAGCACGAGCACCGTGAGCACGTGGATCCGCCGAGCCGCGACTCCGCCCAGGAAGTCACCGGTCCCCCAGGATGCCGCCCCGAGGAGCGCGAGAGCCGCGACGGCCATCGAGCGTCAGTCGTCGCCGACCGGGCGTGTTGCTGCGACCGCGTCGAGCTGGTTCGCGTGGTAGAGCACCGCCGCCTCGGCGGTACGGGCGCCGGGGCGGTCGTGGTGGGTTGCGATCGCGTGCAGCAGCTCCGCGCGCAGCGCCGGATCGAGGGCGCGGGCCTGTTCGTCGACGAGGCGGATCCCCAGCTGAACGTGCCCGAGCAGGGCGCCCTCCGGCGTCGGCTTGAACGCCGGTCCGCGGCCGAGCTCCCGTACGCGTCCGACGTCGTGGAGCAGCGCGGCGGAGAGGAGCAGGTCGGAGCGCAGCCTGGGATGGAGTTGTGCTGTCTCGCGGCAGAGCGTTGCGACACCCACCGTGTGCTCGAGCAGGCCGCCGGCGTAGCCATGGTGGCTCTCTGCCCCGGCCGCCGGCAGGAGCCGCATGCCCTTCTGGATCTCGCGGTTCGAGAGGATCGCCCCGACCAGGGCGGCCAGCGGCGGATGCGCGATCTCTGCGGCGAGAAACTCGAGGAATCCCTCCAGCTCGTCCGCGTCGCGGCGGATCGCCGGGGTGAGCGTCGCCGGATCTGCCTCCGCGGCCTCCACGGTCCGCACGGCGAGCTGAAGTCGTCCGTCGAACCGTTCGACGCGGCCGAGCACGCGCACGGCATCGCCCTCCGAGAAACGGCGGTCGAGAAGCTCGACGTCATCCCAGACGCGACCTTCGATCCGGCCGCTCGGGTCGACGAGCTCGAGCGCGAGGTAGGGCTTGCCGCCGCGGGTCGTGAGCCGGCGCTTGCGCGCGACCGCGTAGACGCCGTCGACGGTGCGGTCCTCCACCAGCTCGGCGATCGTCGCCACGGCGTGAGTGTAGGCTCGGGCGGTGGCCGACGTCCGCCCGTTCCGCGCCGTCCGGTACGCGCGGCCGACCGAGGCGGTAACGGCTCCTCCGTACGACGTGATCGCAGACGACGAGCGCGCCGCGCTGCTTGCGAGGGACCCGCACAACGTCGCACACCTGACCTCGGAGCCGGAGGCTGACATCGCCGGTGCGCGCTTGCGGGAGTGGCTCGCCGAGGGCGTGCTGGCGCGGGACGAGAGTCCGGCCGTGTGGTGGCTCGAGCAGGATTTCGTCGGGCCGGACGGCGTCGCGCGCTCGCGGCGCGGGATCGTCGCCTCGCTGCGCGCCGAGCCGTACTCGACCGGCGCTGTACTGCCACACGAGCGGACGCACCGCGGGCCGATCGAGGGACGGCTCGCGCTGCTGCGCGCGACGCGGACGCAGCTCGAGCCCATCTTCCTGCTCCACGAGGGCGCGCCACCGGTCGACGGCCCTCCCTCGCGGCCGGCCGATCTCGAGGTCGGCGGCTCGCTGCTCTGGCGACTCGAGGGCGATCACGGCGTTGCGGCCGCTTTCGCCGACCGGCAGCTCTTGATCGCCGACGGCCACCACCGCTACGAGACCGCGGTCGAATTCGCCGCCGAGGACGGGGCCGACCGGATGCTGGCGGTGCTCGTCTCGACGGACGACCCGGGCCTCGTCATCTTCCCGACGCACCGGGTGTTCGCCGCCCGGCCGGACATCGCTCCGGCCGGCGAGGAGTACGCGACCGTGGAGGACGCGGTCTCGGCGCTCGAGTGGGAGCCGGAGGCGCACGCGGCCGCCGTGCTGGTACGCAGCGACGGCGCGCGACTCCTTCGTGGCGGCGAAGGCGAGCTCGACGTGGAGCTCGTCGATCGGTTCGGCCACGAGGGGATCGCGTACACCCCGGACCGGGAGGAGGCGATTCGCCGGGTCGAGAGCGGAAACGCCGATGCGGCGCTTCTCGTGCGGCCGCTGCAGGTCTCCGACGTCTTCGAGAGGGCGCGGGCTGGGCGGACGCTGCCCCAGAAGGCGACCTACTTCTTCCCGAAGCTGGTCTCGGGCCTCCTGTTGCATCCGGTCGACCCGTGACGGACTGGCTCTCGTTCTGCCGTGGCACGGTCGCCGACCTGGAAGAGGTGCTTCGCGGGCTGCCGACACGTGCCGAGCGCGAGCCCGTGCTGCGGCTCGGTGAGGGCGGCGACGACACGACCGCGATCGATGCCGCGGCCGAGGACGCGGTCGTACGCCGGCTCGAGGCGCTGGACGCCGATCTCACGCTCGTCTCGGAGGAGCTCGGCGTGCGGTCGTTCGGTAACGGCGGCGGGCCGACTGTCGTCGTCGACCCGATCGACGGGTCCGTCAACGCAAAGCGTGGGATTCCGTTCTTCTCGCTCTCGGTCGCGGTGGCGGACGGGCCGACGATGGACGACGTCTTCTTCGGCTACGTGTACGACTTCGGCGCCCGCGAGGAGTGGGTCGCCGAAAAGGGCCGTGGCGCGTTCCTCGACGGCACGGCGCTGGACGGGCCGGGCCCGAAGGACACCATCGAGATCCTGTCGCTCGAGGGAACGACGACAGAGGCGATCACGGCCGCAGTTCCCACCTTGCGTGACGTGGCCCGGCGTCTCCGCGTGATGGGCTCGCTCGCGCTGTCGCTCTGCCATCTGGCCGCGGGTCGCGTGGATGCCGTGTGTTGCCTCAAACCCGCACGGTCGATCGACATCGCTGCCGCCCAGCTTCTCGTGCGCGAGCGGGGCTACGCGATCGAGCTGTTCGAGGACCCGCCGCTTGGCCGGGCGCCGCTCGATCTCGGCCAGCGCTCGCGCGTCGTCGCGGCGGGGACGGACGACCTCTGCACCCAAATCGCGGCCGCACTTCACTGACTCGCAGGGCGCTGGCACGCCGCAGGACGGACGGCGGTGTCAGACACCGCTCCTCGTCAAGAGGAAACGGTGCCGAGTGTGTGCCGATCGTTCCACAGGCATTGACGCGAGCGTTGAACGGACGTCCGCGCCAGGCCTGTCGAGCTTGTTCCGCCACGACATGGCGCAAAGTCACGACTTGACAGGAAACGGTGTCTGACACTGCACTGACAACAGTTGACGCTCGGCAACGACGCCGGGCCTGACGGGTGCTGGCTAGGCTGAACTCGTGGCCCCCGACCGCGATGCAATCCTCAAGGCGCTCGAGCGCGTGATCGACCCGGAGCTCAAGCGCCCCGTGACCGATCTCGACATGGTGCGCGACGTCGTCGTCGCGCCGGGCGGGGCCGTCGAGGTCGTCATCGCGCTGACCGTGGCGGGCTGTCCGCTCCGCTCGAGCTTCCAGGATCAGGTCGCTCAGCACGTCGGGGGGGTGCCGGGCGTCTCGAGCGTCGCGCTCCGGTTCGACGTGATGACGCCCGAGGAGAAGGCCGCGCTCGCGACGCGGCTCCGTGGCGGTCGCCCCGAGCGCGAGATCCGGCTCGATCCGGGCACGCGTGTCGTCGCCGTCGCCTCGGGCAAGGGCGGCGTCGGAAAGTCGACCCTGACGGCGAACCTCGCGGCCGCGCTTGCGGAGCGCGGCGAGCGCGTCGGCGTGCTCGACGCAGACGTCTACGGCTACTCGATCCCGCACGTGCTGGGGGTCACGCAGCGACCCGTCGTCGTCGACTCGCTCATCGTTCCCCCCGTCCGCGGCGAGCTCAAGGTGATGTCGATCGGCCTCTTCGCAGAGGACAACGGCCCCATCATGTGGCGCGGCCCGATGCTCCACAAGGCGTTGCAGCAGTTCCTCTCGGACGTCCACTGGGGTGAGCTCGACACGCTTGTCGTCGACATGCCGCCAGGCACGGGCGATGTCGCGATCTCGATCGGCCAGCTCCTCCCGCGGGCCGAGGCGATCATCGTCACGACGCCGCAGCCGGCCGCGCAGCAGGTCGCGGTCCGCGCCGCCGTGATGGCGCAGAAGACCGGGATGCGCGTCGTGGGCGTCGTCGAGAACATGTCGTGGCTCGTCGGCACGGGGCAGGAGCTCTTCGGCAGTGGCGGTGGCGAGGCGCTCGCCGCGGAGATCGACGCACCGCTCCTCGCACAGATTCCGTTCGATCCCATGCTGCGCGAAGCGTCGGACGCGGGGCGCCCGGTCCTCGAGTCTGCCCCTGACTCCGAGGCCAGCGTCGCGATCCGCAGCCTCGCAGAGGCGGTCGTCGCACGCCGCGCCGGCGCGATCCGCAAGGCCCTGACCGTTCTTTAGGCGCGTTCTGTCCGAAATCGCGGCGTCCCTGCGCAGAGCGGTGCGGCCGGAGGCCGTCCGCCCGCCGGGAGGCAAGGTGCGCCCAATCCGCGCAAGACGCAAGAGGAGGGGGCTGGTGGCGGGAGCCAGGGGCTCCCCCACCAAGTGCAGGGAAGGGAGCCCGGAGGCTCCCTTCCTGTGACGGCGAGCCCTGCGGCGGTGGGCCGTGCCGTCCTGCACGTCCGCGCCGGGGGGAGGCGCGGCCATCCAGTCATATCCTCGCAGATCTGTGTGAGGATCGTGTAATCGTACCCCTCCCTGCGGAGCCTGAAACCCGGTCGGTCGAACGTCGACCCTTTAGGGTCACCGCGTGACGCGGGATGAGGCGCTCGAAACGCTTCGCGCGGGCGGCCTCTCGGCGGTGGACGCCGGGGTCGTCGTCGACCATCTTGGCGCAGCAGACACTGCCGGCCGCCCGGGTCACGGCCTCTCCCGCGTCCCCTGGCTCGTCGGGCTGTTGGAGTCCACGTGCGACCCTGCCGCGCGTCCGGAACGGGTCGAGC
>DASTKF010000099.1:0-4475 GCA_035716065.1 Gaiella sp. | reverse complement strand
CGCACGGCGGGCGCCGACGAAGGTGAACCGCGGCTTCCGCAGGGCTCAGCTCGTCTCGGGGGCGTTCGTCGCGTTCACGCACGGGACGAACGACGCGCAGAAGACGATGGGCATCATCGCCCTGGCGCTGGTCGCCTCGGGTCATCTCGACCCGAACTTCGAGCGCCCTCCGACGTGGGTGATCGCCGCCTCGGCGCTCGCGATGGCCGCGGGAACGTACGCGGGGGGCTGGCGCATCATCAAGACGCTCGGCCAGCGCATTGCGAAGATCGACCCGGCGCAGGGGTTCGCGGCGCAGACGGCGTGCGCGTCGATCCTCTGGGGGACGGCGCACTTCGGCTTCCCCGTGTCGACGACGCACACGATCTCCGGGTCGGTGCTCGGTGCCGGCGCCGTCCGCGGCTTCCACGCCGTGCGCTGGGGCGTCGCCGGGAACATCCTCGTCGCCTGGATCCTGACGATCCCCGCGGCGGCGCTCGTCGGCGCGTTCATGGAGCTCGTCACGCGGCTCCCCGGCGGGCACGTGATCGTCTTCGTGCTCGCGATCCTGATCGCCGCCGCGGCGTTCTCCGCCCGTCGCTTCGAGCGGCGCCGGCTCGCCCCGCCACCCGAGCCGACGGCCGTGGTCGCCCCGGCGACCGCCGCCTGACGCGGCGGAGGCGTCCACGCACGGCGGACATGGCAGTTTCGGACGTGGCTTCGTGCCTGGCACGTCCCGCTCCGACATCGTGTCCGAACCCCGCCGACCACGGTCGCTCTTTGCGGCCTTCGAGTGCCCTTTCGTGTTCGTTCAAGCCATGTCCAGTTCAAACGTGGCTACGTGCCTGGCACGTCTGGCGCCCCTGCCGCATCTGAACGGCGATCGCCCTACGTCAGGCGCCTTCGTGCTTGCGTCGCTGACGGCCCGCGACGACCTTCGCGACGATGTTGAGCACGAGGACGAACAGGATCAGGACGAGCGCCGCGGCCCAGCCCATGGCCTGTTCGTTCGGGTCGGGCGACTCGGAGAACACGAAGATCGAGACCGGGAGGGTCGGCAGCGCGTTCGTCACGTCGCTCGAGATCTGGTTCGCGGCGATGGAGGACGTGAAGAGGAGCGGCGCGGTCTCGCCCGCGACGCGCGCCACCGCGATCACGACCCCCGTCAGGATGCCGCCGATCGCCGTCGGCAAGACGATGCTGAGAGTCGTGCGCCAGCGCGTGACGCCGAGCGCGAGGCTCGCCTCCCGCAGGCTGCGGGGGACGATCTCGAGCACTTCCTGCGTCGCACGGGCGACCATCGGCAGCATCAGCACCGCCAGCGAGAAGGCTCCGAAGATCGCGCTCTGGCCGCGGCCGACGACGAGCAGCCCGAAGACGAAGATGCCGACGACGATCGCCGGGACACCGTTCAGGACGTCGAGGACGATGCGCAGCGCCACCGAGAGCCGCGGCCCGGCGTACTCCGACATGAAGATCGCGACGAGGATGCTGACCGGGATCGCCATCACCATCGCCATGCCGACGATGAGCGCGCTGCCGACGAGGGCGTCGGCGATGCCGCCCGTCTGGCCGAAGAGCGGCCGCGCCTTCGTGAAGAAGTCGAGGCTGAGCTGGCTCAGGCCCTTGTGGATCACGGTCCCGAGGACGAGAGCGAGGATGCCGACCGCGATGACCGCGCTCGCTACGGCAAGCCCGGCGAAGGTCTTCTCAGTGAGCTTGCGGCGGCGGAGGCCGGCCGAGCGGACCGTGATGTCGTAGCGGTCGCCCGAGGGGATCGTCGTCATCAGTACGCCCTCCGGGACCGCTCGAACCGCCGCACGATGACCTGCGCGATCACGTTCGTCACGAGCGAGATGACCATCAGGATCGCGCCGAGGTAGAGGATCGAGCTCGCCTGCAGCTCGGAGGTCGCGCCCTGATACTGGGCCGCGATCCGCGACCCGAGGGAGTCCGCCGGGGCGAAGAGCGAGACGTTGATCGAGTTGGCGCCGCCGATCACCTGGTTGACCGCGATCGCCTCGCCGAACGCACGGCCGAGCCCGAGAAGCACCGCCGCCGCGATCCCCGGGGCGGCGTAGGCGAACATGACGCCCCGGATCGCCTCCCAGCGCGTCGACCCGAGCGCCATCGACCCGTCCATCAGGTCGCGGGGAGTACGCGAGAACAGCTCGCGGCAGATCGCCGAGGTGATCGGGATGATCATGATCGTGAGGACGAGCGCCGCGGGGAGCATCCCCGCCTGTGACGGCTCACCCGAGAAGAGGGGGCACCACCCGAGAAAGCTCTGCAGCCACGGCTCGAGGGTGTCACGCACCCACGGGCCGAAGACGAGGATGCCCCAGAGACCGAGGACGACGCTCGGGATGGCCGCCAGCAGCTCGACGAGCGCCGCGATGGGCGTGGCGACCCGTCGAGGCGCGATCTCCGTGAGGAAGAGCGCGATCGCGATCGAGAGCGGCGTGGCGAGCAGGAGCGCGATCACCGAGGTGACCACCGTCCCGTAGACGAACGTCAGCGCGCCGTAGACGTCCTTGACCGGGTCCCAGGCCTCCGTCCACACGAACGAGAGGCCGAACTCCTCGATCGCCGGCCAGGCGTCGGAGACGACCTGGTACGCGATCAGCCCGAGCAGCGCGGTCGCCGCCGCGGAGGCGGCGATCGCGATGCCCTGGAAGAGGACGTCGCCGAGCCGGATCCCACGGCGCTCGAGCCCTGCGCCCGGCGCCGCGGTGTCGTAGCCGGCGGACGTCATGAGATGGTTGACCGGTGATTGGCGTGACGTCCGGGGGGGTCCCAGACCAAGCCGGGCGCACCGGCCGGGTGCGGCGCGTACCCGAAGGTACGGGCCGTGCCCGGACGGGGTGATCCGGCGCCGCGTCTGGGGCGCAATCCGGTTCGCGCCAATTGCCGGTCAACCATCTTGGCTACGCGGCGACCTTCACCTTGGCCAGCTCGCGGTACGCGTAGGCCTTGACCGAGGTCGGGAGCGGGACGAAGAAGAGCGGCGGGGCGAACTTCTGACCCTGCGTCACCGCCCAGTACACGAACTTGCGCAGGTCCGCGGCCTTGGCAGTGCTCGTCGGCAGGATCACGTACGTGAAGGTCGTGATCGGATAGGCCAGCTTGCCGGCCGCCTTGGGCGGATCCACGATCCGCAGCTGCGCCGGGCTCGTGATCTTCTTGGGCAGCGTCGAGACCGCCTGCGTGATACCGCGCAACCCCGGTGTCGTGAAGCGTCCGGCCCGGTTCTGGATCATCGCGAACTGGAGCTTGTTCTGGATCGAGTAGGCGGCGTCCACGTACGTCAGCGCGCCGGGTGTGTTCTTCACCACTCCGGCGACGCCCGAGCTCCCCCGCGCGCCGACGCCGGTCGGGAAGTTGACGCTCGTGTTGTTGCCGACGCGCCTGGAGAACTGCCCGCTGACCGCCGACAGGTAGGCCGTGTAGGCGAAGGTCGTGCCCGAGCTGTCCGAGCGGTAGACCGGCGTGATCTTCGTGTCCGGCAGGGTGAGCTTCGGGTTCAGGCTCTTGATCGCCGGGTCGTTCCAGCTCGTGATCGAGCCGAGGTAGATGTTCGCCAGCGTCGCGCCGTTCAGATGCACCCGGCCGTTGAGGCCCGGCAGGTTGTAGGGGATCGAGACCGCCGCGAGCGCCCACGGGATCACGACGCAGCCCTTGCAGTCCGTGAGCTGCTGGCTCGACAGCGGGGCGTCCGACGCGCCGAAGTCGACGGTCCGTGCGGTGATGCCCGCGATGCCGGCACCCGACCCGGTCGGCGAGTAGGTGACGTTGATGCCGTAGGCCCTGGCGACCTCCGGGATCCACTTCGAGATGAGCGGGAAGGGGAACGTCGCTCCCGTCCCGACCAGCTGCGTGTCCTTCTTGGCGCTCGACGAGGCGTGCGCCTGACCGGCGACGGCCGCGAGCACCAGTGCGCCCACGAGGGCGAGCGTCGCGAATCCTGCTCTCTTCATCGTCCTTCCACCTCTCCGTTGGTCTCGAGTCACGTGGTTACGGCCGCCACGGTGCCGGCAAGCCCGCGGCGCGTGGGGCACGCGGTGGTATCCGAGTGGTGACGCATCGGTGAACGCGCCCGGACGTCAATGCGACGCGTCCGAGAACTCGTGGAACTCGCCTGTGACGAGGTACTCGGTCTGCTCGCCGATGTCGACCGCGTTGTCTCCGATCCGCTCGATGCAGCGCGCGACGACGATCATTCGCATCCCCCACTCCTGCATGCCCGGGGTCGCGGACATCGCGAGGACCTTGTCGACGACGGCCCGGTTCGTCCGGTCGATGAGCTCGTCCAGGTCGACGAGCTCGCGTGCGCCGTCGACGTCACGGCCGGCGAAGGCGTCGAGCGCGCGGCGCACCATCTCCCCCGCGCGCGCGCCCATCTCGCAGAGCCCCTCCACGAGCTCGGTGTGCCGCTCGAGCGCGGAGGAGAGCTTCGTCAGCTTCGCGACGGTGACGCTCTGGTCGCCGATCCGCTC
>DASTKF010000098.1:0-3845 GCA_035716065.1 Gaiella sp. | reverse complement strand
CCGCTGCCGAAGTTCGCCGGCCAGGTCGCGGCGGCCGCGATCCCGGTCGCCTTCGGCGTGTGGATCGACCACTTCACCTTCCCGTTCGTCGGCGTCGTCGACCTGCCGGCGTGGGTCGGGATGCCGCTGACGGTGGTGTGGATCGTCGCCGTGATGAACATGGTCAACTTCCTCGACGGGATGGACGGCCTCGCGGCCGGCGTGTGCGCCATCTCCGGGCTGACGTTCGCAACCCTCGCGCTCTCGCTGGGCAAGGTCGACGCCGCGCTGCTCTCGGCCGTGGTCGCGGGAGCGTGCGTCGGATTCCTGCGCCACAACTTCTTTCCGGCCCGCATCTTCATGGGGGACTCCGGCGCGCTCGTCCTCGGCTTCACGCTCGCCGCCGTCTCGATCTCCGGGCTCCTGAAGACCGCGTCGACCGTCGTCCTCTTCCTGCCCCTCCTCGTGCTCGCCGTACCGATCATCGACACGTCGTTCGTCGTCGCGCGGAGGCTCAAGCACGGGGAAAGTCCGTTCGCCCCCGACCAGTCGCACCTCCACTTCCGGTTCCTCCGGCGCGGCTACTCGCAGCGCCGGGCGGCGCTCACGATGTGGGCGTGGACCGCCAGCCTCGGGGCCGCCGCGCTCGCGACGCGGTTCATCCCCTTCCGCGAGGGCGGTGAGTGGCACCTGGGCGACACGATCGCGGTCGTCGCGATCGCGCTCGGAGCGCTCGCGTTCTCGGTCTACGTGGTCTACCTGCTCGAGATCGTCAAGCTCGCGAGCCCGCGCGCGCGCCGGCGCCGTGCCCAGGCCTCCGACGAGGAGCGACTGAGCGCGTGACGGTGCTGCGCGGCGGCACCGTCACCTTCGTCTTCACCGACATCGAGGGCTCCACCGAGCTGCTCAAGCAGCTCGGCGACGGCTACGCCGATGCGCTCGCCGAGCATCGCCGCCTGATTCGCGACGCGTTCGGGGAGCGGGGAGGCCAGGAGATCGACACCCAGGGTGACGCCTTCTTCTACTGCTTCGAGCGCGCCCGGGACGCGGTTGCCGCCGCGGTCGCAGCGCAGCGAGCGCTGGCCGAGCACGAATGGCCGGACGGGACGGCCCTGCGGGTGCGCATGAGCCTCCACACGGGTGAGCCAGTCGTCGGCGAGGAGGGGTACGTCGGCATCGACGTCCATCGCGCGGCCCGGATCTGCTCGGCGGGTCACGGCGGCCAGGTGCTGCTCTCGGCGACGACCGCTGCGCTCGTCTCGGGCGCGCTTCCGGACGGCGTCTCCAAGCGAGATCTCGGCGAGGTGCGGCTCAAGGACCTGGAGGAGGCCGAGCACGTCACGCAGCTCGTGATCGACGGCCTGCCCGAGAGCTTCCCGCCGCTACGCGTCGAGCAGGAGGAGCCGATGGACTTCGGCGACCGCCTCGCCCGGAAGATCCAGGCCGACGTCGAGCGGCACATCGAGAGCACCATGTCGGGCTTCGGCCCGGGAGGGAGCGCGGAGCACGCCGGGAAGGCCGGAACACGCCTCGCATTCTTCGGCCTCGTGAACCTCGTGCTGCTCGTCGCCGCGATCGTCGCGATCGTCCTGCTGATCAAGCTCGTCGCCTGACGGTCCCGCTCGTCACCGCCATCGCGGCGCGTCTGTCGAGCGACCCGAGAACACATAGTCGGCCTTCCGACGAGCGATGGAGCTCGGTGCCGACGGTGTCGAGCTCGACGTGCACGCCTCCGCCGACGCCCGGCTCGTCGTGATGCACGACGTGACGCTTCGACCGGACGACTTCGGGGAGCGGTTCGGTTGCGACGAGCGCAGCGCCGACATCAAGCGCCTCGATGCCGGTAGCTGGTTCGGGGCGGAGCACGCTGGCGAGCCGGTTCCCTTCCTCGAGGACGTTCTGCAGCTCACCGCAGAGCGGTTCGAGATTCAGCTGAAGGGCTTCACGGCCGAGTTCGTCGACGCCGTCGTGGACACCGTTCTGGCGGAAGGGGCGCTCGAGCGCGTGGAGTTCACCTCTTCCGAGCCGCTCTTACTGGCGATGGTCCGCCGGCGTCTGCCCGGCGCTCGGATCGGAGTGTTCGCGCCACCCGTCGAAGAGTGGTTGCCGTGGGACGTTCACCTTCTCCGCACCAGGGCGCTCGTCGAGTTGGTGGAGGTGGAGGTGCAGATCGTTCACTTCGCTGCTCAGCATGTCGATGCCGCCATCGTCGCCGTGGTGGATTCGTGGGGTTACGGACTCCACGCGGCTGACGTCGCCGACCGCGATCTCGATCGCGTGCTGGAGCTGGGCGTCACGCGACTCACGACGAACAACCCGGGTCTCGCCATTGCACGCCGCGCCGCCCGACCCGGCGCGGGGTAACACGTAGGAGCGCGCTCGCACCGAACGACGAGCGCGAGGCGAGCTTGCAACAGACTGTTGCATGCTCCGGGTGGTGCTCACGCCGGAGGTTCGGGCGGTCGCCAGGTCTGCTCGACCTCGACGGTGGCGTGAGCCGCCCTGCGGTCTCGGAGCCTGCGCTCGGCGACCGCCGCCGCCTCTTGCGGCGAGCGAGTCCTGAAGAGGACGTCGACGGCGAGGTCGGTCACGCCGGGCATTGCTCGGATACGTCGCGAGCGATGCGCGAGGACGCGGGTCTGCTGGTAGCTGGGCAGGGGAAGGCGGAGCTCGGTGGCACGCACACACAGGCGACGCCAGAGCTCTGCGATCGCAAGACCGGGCTCGTCGAGCTCGGAGATCGCCTCGACGAGGGGCCAGGCGATCCGAGGAGCCGAGCGTGGCATCCAGAGATGGTCGCGGCCTCACCGTGTCGTGTCTGTGCCAGCTTCGACACGAGAGTGTGACGCCGACAGCTTGCAACAGTCTGTTGCAAGCGGCAGTGCGCGTCGCCCGCAATCACGTACCGCTCTGGCAGGACGGGTGCGCTCAACGCCGGAGCGTTCCGGCCGTTGCAACAGTCTGTTACAAGGACGACGAGCACCGCGCCGCGTCGTTTCGCGGGCCTGTTCGGTCGGAATCGCGGACTCTCTGTGTACTGCGCCGTCTCGAGGTCGAGATCGACGCCTGGCGGGTGACGGACCGGGAGCGGTTCGGGATCTGTTGGTCTCGTCGTGGGCTCTCGGTCGCGCAGGGTCGGTTGGCGTCGTGGTGCCTCCGGCCGGTCGCGTGGGTCGATTGGTGGCGCCGTGGTCACGTGCTCGCGTGAGCTCGGGGCGGTCTCCAATCTCGCGCGCCAGGTCGTGACCGTGGTCGGACGGCGACAGCGGCTACGCGCGCTGCGCGGATGCGCGGGCGACGAAGTCGAGGAGCGCGACGGTGAAGGCGGGGGAGAGCTGGGGGTTGTGGCCGTGGCCCGGCACGACGACGCGCTCGGCGCGGAGCTCGCGCTCGAGAACGTCGCAGATGGCCTCGTACGCGGGGCTGTGGGCACCCGAGACGACGAGCGTCGGGAGCCGGAGCGAGGCGAGCTCGGCGAGCGGGATCTCCGCCTCCCACGGCCCGCGCTCGCGCTGGAGCGCGTGGACGCCCTGCTCGAGCTCGGGTGGGAGGGGCGACGGCGGATCCCAGTCCGAGCCGACGGCCTCGAGGAACGTCCGCAGGAACACCTCCGGCTCGAGGTCGCCGGCCTTCGCGTAGAGCGCCGCGCCGCCGCGGGCGAACGAGGCGACGACGGGATCGTCGAGCGCGACACGTGTGCACGGAGGCTCGATCACCGTCAGCGAGCCGAGCATCCCTCGGGGGCGCGCACGGGCCGCCGCGAGCAGGCAGACCACGCCGCCATAGGAGTGGCCGACGAGGTGGTCGCCTTCCCGGAGTTGCTCCACGAGCCAGTCGGCCTGGTCGTCGAAGTCGACGTCCTGGAG
>DASTKF010000097.1:0-4280 GCA_035716065.1 Gaiella sp. | reverse complement strand
TAGAACGTGAAGGCGGGGCAGATCACCTCGTCGCCACGGCCGACTCCCATCGCCTCCAGCGCCAGGACGAGCGCATCCGTGCCGTTCGCGACGCCGATCGCGTGCGGCACGCCGAGATAGGCGGCCGCCTCGCGCTCGAAGGCCTCGACCTCGGGGCCGAAGATGAAGCGGCCCGATTCGAGCACCTCGGCGAAGCGCTCCTGCAACTCGGGGATGAACGGCGTGTACTGCGCCTTGACGTCGACCAGCGGGATCACGACGACAGGAGTCTACTTGCGGGGCTAGCTAGACCGGCTCATCGGCGGCCGACCGGCGACGACGCCTCAGCAAGGAGCGTCCCAGCAGCGCGGCGACCACGACGACTGCGAGCGCGACGACGTAGTCGACGAAGCGGAACGCGTGGTGGAACGACTCCCAACTCGCCCCGGCCGCCCAGCCCGCCCCCGCGAAGGCGAAGCACCAGATCGCCGAGCCGAGGAGTGTGAGCCAGACGTAGGGCCAGAATCGCGCCCGGAAGACACCCGCCGGAATCGAGATGAACGAGCGCATCACCGGCGTGATCCGGCCGAGAAACACCGCCCATTCCTCCCAGCGGTCGAACCAGCGCTCGGCGCGGTCGAGGTTCTCCGCGCTCAGATGCAGCCACCTGCCGTGATGCTCGAGCCATGGTCGTCCGAGGTAGTCGCCGAGCGCCCAGCCTCCGATCGACCCGATCAGGTACCCGACGGTCCCGGCGGTCGCGACGGCAAGGTAGGCAGGCAGACCGCTGTCGAAGTGGTAGCCGAAGAGCGTGATCGCCTGGCCCGCGAACGCGCCCGATGCGACCGCACCCCCGTAGACCATGACGACCTCGCTCGCGGCGGGGAAGACCGCGTCGATCAGCATCAGGAGAAAGACGGCATAGAGGCCGTAGCTCCCGATCGCATCGGTGACCCACGTCGTGATGTCGCTGACGATCCCGGCGACGAGCATCGCGGGATGCTAGCCGCGGGCCCTACGGGAGTCGGCGCTACGTGCTCTTGGCCTTGCGCACCTGGATCGGCGCGGCGAGCTCGGACCGGCCGAGGCTCGACGTGGCGACCACCCGTACGGTGAGCTTGCCGGAGACGACCTTGCCGTTCTTCGCGAGGCCGTTCCAGACGACCGACTGGTCGCCCGCGTCGCGTGAGGCGGGAACCGCGAGCCCGCTCCGCACCACCCGGCCCGCGGCGTCGACCACGGTGACCGATACACGCGCGGCGCGCGCGAGCTCGAACGTGATCGGGATGTCGCGGCCGTCGATCGGCACCGCGCGCAGCTTCGGCACCCGGAGGAACCCGAGCGTGTCGTCCACGACGAAGCTGCGGGTCATCGCGGAGCTCTGGCCGATGTCGTCCACCGCCTTCACCTCGAACGTCCACGCGCCCGCGGCCACGGTCGCGCCGACCGCCGCGGTCCCAGCCTCCGACGCGCTCGGGAATGCCACGGGGTACGTGCCGGGTGCCTGCTGCGCCGTCGTCGAGACCGGCGTCGACCCGTCGGGCGCGCGCAGCGTCACCGACACCGACGAGGGCCGGACGACCCGATAGCCGAGGTTCGGAGAGTCGTCCACGCCGTCGCCGTTCGGCGAGACGCGCGCGGGGGGCGCGGGGGCGAAGACCCCGCGGTAGAGGAAGGCGAGCCCGGTCGAGATGCGCCGCTCGACCCCGTCCGAGGGCCGGTTCAGGAGCTGGCCGTCGAAGGCCATCGTCGTCGAGCCGCCGCTGTCGAGCGCCATCCCGGTGACCGCGCCGAGCCGGACGAGCGCCTGGGCGAGCTCCCAGTTCGTCAGCCCGACGCTGTAGCCGGGCTGCCGCCCGTCGACCGCGACGAGAAGGATCCTGCCGTCACGGAGCTGGCCGACCGCGCTGCGGGGCGCGCGCGGGCCGAGCTGCTTGGTCGTGAACACCTCGCCCGCGCGAAAGATCGGCGCCGCGTTCCGCACGATCTGCGGTCCGCCGCCGATCGCCCCGACCATGTCGGGCCACGACGGCACGAGCCCGAGGTTCACCGTGATCGTCCCGCCGGCGACCGCTTCCGAGCGGAGCGCCTGCGCCGCGGTCCCGCGCCCCACGAGCACGGCGCCCCCTGCCGGGATCGCGACCCCGCCGCCGTCCGCCCTCGCCTCGACGATGGGCGCAACGAGATCGACCTCGGGGGTCGCGGCCGGGAAGGGGAACAGGATCACGGCGGCGCTCCCCGGGAGCGCGGGGGTGCTCGCCCCGTACGCGTCCGTGTACAGCGCGGCGCCGCTGGCCGCGGGCGTCGCGTTGAGCGCACCGAGCGGACGCGGCCCGACGGTGGCGCTCCACGTGCCCTTGAAGGCCACACGCCGAATGTCGAGCACACCGTCGCTCCGTATCCCGGCGCTCGCCCGCCCGGCGTTCGGCGGCGCGACGAGCTGCGCGTCGCGCATCAGGACGCCGGAGGGCTTGCCGGTCGCGAGTGTGAAGTAGTCGCCGTTGACGCCGGCCGCCGTCGCCGTGCGCCGCAGCCGCACCTCCATCGTCGTCAGCTTCTCCCGCCCCACGACGGTGTCGTTCGAGAGCACCGGCTCGAGGGTCGTCAGGCCGCCGGGCCGCGGCCCGCGCAGCACGTTGATCGCCACCGGCCCGTGCGTCGTGAACTGGACGCCGGACTCGTACGTGACGCCCGGCCAGAGCTCCCGCGGCGCGGCGACCCCGGCCGGCGCCACGAGCGCTGCGGCGAGCGACGAGACGGCGGCGAGTGTGACGAGACGGCGCATCGACCCGGCCCGAGGGTAGTCCACCGCCGTGCGACCGCCCCGTGATCCTCACGGATTTCGTACAGAGCGATTCGTGCCCTGCGGACGCGCAGAGGGTCTGAGACACTCCGCGCATGCCGATCCGGGTCGCCGCCCTCTGCGGGCTCGCAGCGCCGGTGGTCTTCGTCGTCGGGCTCGTTCTCGGCGACCTCGTCCAGCCCGACCCGTTCGACCCCGCGCACAACGACATCAGCCACCTCGGCGCGCAGACGGCGTCGAGCCCGTGGCTCTACAACCAGATCGGAGCGAACCTCACGGGGCTTCTCGTCGTATGCCTCGGCCTCGGGCTGTGGAGCGCGCTCGGATCGGGGTGGGCCGCGCGCCTCGGAAGCGCCGGTCTCCTGGTCGTCGGCGTCGGCATGGTGCTCGACGGATTCTTCCGACTCGACTGCCAGGGCGGGATCGACGTCCCCTGCGAGAACATCTCGTGGCACGCCAGGGCCCACAAGGTCGAGTCGGGCATCACCGGCACGGCACTCCTGCTCACCCCGGTCGTGCTCGCCTTCGCGTTCCGGGCGCGCCCGGGCTGGCGCGCGGCGTGGATACCGACGCTGCTCGCGGTACCGGCGATCATCGTGACGAGCGCCGCGTTCGCGTCGATCGGCCAGGGCGCCGCCTCCCGCGCAGGAAGCGTCGCGTGGTTCCTCTGGGTCGGCTTCGTTGCCCACCGTCTCTGGCGTGCAACGACATCCACCAGCGCACCCGCGGCCGATACCGTGCAGGCGTGACCGCAGTCGCCCCCGACACGCGTCGCGCGCTCGTCGAGTCGCTCGTGGAGCGCTATCCGGACGTGCCACCCGAGGCGGTGCTGAAGGAGGACCTCCTGCGCACCGGGATCGCGTTCGACGACGCGGCGCTGTCGGACAACCTCGACGGCGAGGTAAAGCCGAAGTCGTACTTCATCTTCTCGTTCGACCAGAAGCCGCTCACCGAGCTCGGCGAGGCCGCGCTCAGGCGCCCGCCCGAGGAGGTCGCGCTCACGGGCGGCCCGTTCGGGCTGCGGCGCACGATCGTGTCGGTTCGGGTCAACCCCGGCTCGCCCTACCGGATCGGCCGCGGCGACGACGGCGCGCTCGGCCTGTCGCTCGAGGGTCGCGGCATCGCAGACGTCGGCCTGCCGCCGATGCCCGAGTACTACCGCCACACGCTCGCCGGCGGGAAGACCGTGATGGAGACCGCGCCGACGATCCAATGGGGCTATCTGATCTACCTGACCGTGCTGCGCCTGTGCCAGTACTTCGGCGCGCACGAGGAGTGCGGCTTCTGCGACATCAACCACAACTGGCGCCAGCACAAGAAGGCGGGCAGGCCGTACACCGGCGTGAAACCCGTCGAAGACGTGCTCGAGGCGCTCGCGCTGATCGACCGCTACGACACGGGACAGGTGAGCAAGGCGTACACGCTCACCGGCGGCTCCGTGACGAGCACGGTCGACGGCCTGGCCGAGGCCGACTTCTACGGGCGCTACGCGCAGGCG
>DASTKF010000096.1:0-17446 GCA_035716065.1 Gaiella sp. | reverse complement strand
CAGCGGATGGCCCGCCGCCGGGCGATCGTGAAGCGCCTGTCGTCGGTCGAGACGCTCGGATCGGCGTCGGTGATCTGCTCGGACAAGACGGGGACGCTGACGAAGAACGAGATGACGATCCAGAAGATCGTGACCGCGTCGGGCGAGGTGGAGGTCACGGGCGACGGCTACCGGCCCGAGGGGCAGCTGCTCGCCGACGGCCGGCCGCTCGCGGACGAGGTGCTGCTCGGCGAGGTGCGCTCCGTGATCGGCGGCGGGAGCCTCGCGAACGACGCCGTGCTCGACGAGGTCGACGGCGAGTGGGTGATCCAGGGCGACCCGACCGACGCCGCGTTTCTCGTGGCGGAGGCAAAGATCGAGGGGCTCGCGCGGGCGCTGGAGGAGCGCTTCGAACGCGTCGGCGAGGTGCCGTTCACCTCCGAGCGGAAGCTGATGTCGACACTCCAGGCGGACGAGCTGGAGGGTGGCATCAGAGTGGTCACGACCGGCGCCCCCGACGTTCTCCTCACGCGCTGCACGACGGAGCGCGTGGCAGGGACGACCAACCCGCTGACCGACGTGCGCCTCGAGGCGATCGCCGCGGGCGTCGACCGGCTCGCCGGGCTCGCACTGCGAACGCTGGCCGTCGCCTACCGGGCGGTTCCGGAGGGCGAGCAGGCGGCGGCGGACGACTCGGTCGAGCGTGACCTCACCTACCTCGGCCTCGTCGGGATCATCGACCCGCCCCGCCCCGAGGCGCGCTCGGCGATCGCCGAGGCCTCGGACGCAGGCATCCGCACGGTGATGATCACGGGCGACCACCCGACCACTGCAGCCCGGATCGCGGACGACCTCGGCATCGGCGGTGCGCGCGTCTTGACGGGCGCGGAGCTCGACGACCTCGACGACGAGGCGTTACGCGAGGCGGCGAGGCAGGTCTCGGTCTACGCGCGCGTCAGCCCCGAGCACAAGCTCAGGATCGTGCGCGCGTTGCAGGAGGACGGCCGCATCGTCGCGATGACGGGCGACGGGGTGAACGACGCGCCCGCGCTCAAGTCCGCCGACATCGGCGTCGCGATGGGGGTCAACGGCACGGACGTGACGAAGGAGGCCGCGGACATGGTCCTTGCGGACGACAACTTCGCCACGATCGTCGCCGCAGTCCGCGAGGGGCGCGGCATCTTCGCCAACATCCGCACGTTCCTGCGCTTCCTGCTCTCCTCGAACATCGGCGAGGTGCTGACGATGCTGCTCGGCGTCGTCTTCGCCGGCGTGATCGGGCTGGACGACACCGGCGAGGCGGTAGCGGCGCCCCTGCTCGCGACGCAGATCCTCTGGATCAACCTTCTCACCGACAGCGCGCCCGCCCTCGCGCTCGGCGTCGACCCGCCCCCGGACGACGTGATGCGGCGTCCACCGCGGGCGCCCGGGGACCGCGTCATCGACCGTGACATGTGGATCGGCATCTTCTGGGTCGGCCTCGTGATGGCGATCGCGACGCTCGTCGCGCTCGACCTCCGCCTTCCGGGCGGCCTCGTCGGGGACGGCGGCGACATCGAGACGGCGCGCACGATGGCGTTCACGACGCTCGTCGTCGCGCAGCTGTTCAACTGCTTCAACGCCCGCTCCGACCGGCGCAGCGCCTTCGCCGGGCTCCTCGCGAACAGGTGGCTCTGGGGCGCGATCGCGATCTCGCTCGCGCTCCAGGTCGCGGTCGTGCACCTGCCGGTCTTCAACGAGGCGTTCGGGACGACGCCCCTCTCGGCGCGCGACTGGATGATCTGCGTCGGCCTCGCGAGCGCCGTCCTCTGGGCGAACGAGGCGAGAAAGCTGCTCGACCGCCGCCCGCGCGCTCAGTCCCCGGCGATCGGGCGTCCGACGACGAGCGCCGCCCGGACTTCCGGGTCGAGCGCCGCGTAGCTCGCGTCGGGAAGCACCCCGAGCGCGTCGAGCGTCTTCGAGAAGAAGCATCGCGCGTCGGCGGCGAGCACGACGTCCATGATCTCCGCCTCCGACAGCCCGAGCGAGCGGAGCGGCCGCAGGTCGTCGTCGCCGATCGAGGTCGCGTCGTCGACGACGCGCTCCGCGAGGTCCATCACGGCGACGTCGACCTCGTCGAGCCCCGCGGTGCGGTGGTCGAGGGCGATCTCCCGCACGGGCTCGCCGAACTTCTGGGCGAGCACGGAGCCGTGCGCGAGGCAGCAGTAGCTCGAGCGGAGCCGGCGCGCGGCGGCGAGCGTCGCGAGCTCGTAGCGGCGCAGGTCCATGTGCTCCTTGATCGCACCGTTCAGCTGCACCCACGCGGCGAACACGTCGGGCCGTTCCGCGAACGCGACCTCGAAGTTCGTCGGCACGGCCGCATTCTCGCGCACGCACGGTCAGCGGCGCGGGCCTCGACTCTCTGCGGACGTCCGCCGTGCGCTGCTCGAGGCTGCGGGGCGGCTCGATCATCCGAGAGCCGCCAGCCGTCGCTCGAGGAACCGCCGCTCGGGGTCGGAATGGACGAGCTCGAGCGCGCGTGCGTATGCGACCCGAGCCTCGTCGGTCCGGTCGAGCCGGCGGAGGAGGTCGGCCCGGGCCGCGTGGAGGTAGTGGTAGTGGTCGAGCTCGAGCCGGTCGAGGACGCCGAGCGCGGTCTCGACGTCGCCCGCCTCCGCAACCGCCACGGCCCTGTTGAGCTCGACGACCGGCGAGCCGGTGCGGCGGCCGAGCTCGCCGTAGAGCGCCGCGAGCTGCGGCCAGTCGGGCGGCTCGTCGAGGTGCAGCGCGGCGATCGCCGCCTGCAGGACGTACGGGCCGCGGCCGCCGAGGGCGATCGCGCGATCGAGCTCGGTGCGTCCGGCGACGATCTCCGCGGCGTCCCAGAGCGACCGGTCCTGCTCGTGGAGGAGCACGACGGCGCCGTCGGCGAAGCGCGCATCGCGGCGCGCGTCGTTCAGGAGCATCAGCGCGAGCAGGCCGGCGACCTCGGCCTCGTCAGGCATCAGCTCGGCGAGCGCACGGCCGAGCCGGATCGCCTCGGCGGCGAGGACGCCCCGACCGCCGTAACCCTCGTTGAAGATGAGGTACACGACCGCGAGCACCGCGCTCAGGCGATCGGGCAGGAGATGCGCGGGCGGGACGCGGAAGGGGATGCCCGCCGCCTTGATCTTCCGCTTCGCGCGCACGAGCCGCTTTGCCATGGTCTCCTCGGGGACGAGGAACGCGCGGGCGATCTCCTCCGTCCGCAGCCCGCCGAGCGTGCGCAGCGTCAGCGCGACCTGCGCGTCGAGCTCGAGCGCGGGATGGCAGCAGGCGAAGACGAGCTCGAGGCGCTCGTCCGGGATCGTCGTCTCGTCCATCACGTCCTCCACCGGTTCCGGGATGTCGAGGAGCCGAGTCTTCTCGGCAAGCGTGCGGTCGCGGCGGATGCGGTCGATCGCGCGGTTGCGCGCGGTGGTCACGAGCCACGCCCGCGGGCTCGCCGGAGGCCCGTCGCGCGGCCAGCGGTCGGCAGCGATCGCGAACGCCTCCTGGGCGGCTTCCTCGGCGACGTCGAAGTCGCCGAGGAAGCCGATCAGCGCTGCGAGCACACGGCCCCACTCGTCGCGAAAGACCTGGTCGAGCTCTACCACTCGGCCACCGGGCGCACCTCGACGGCGCCGCCCATCCGGGCGGCCGGCACGCGCGAGGCGAGCTCGATCGCCGCGTCGAGGTCGTCCGTCTCGTAGAGGAAGTAGCCGCCGAGCGCCTCCTTGACCGAGACGAACGGCCCGTCGGTGGTGAGCGTCTCTCCATTGCGCACGCGCACCGTCGTGGCGAGCTCGGGCGGCTGCATCCCGATGCCGGGCGTGACCCCGGGGGTCTGATTGATCGTCTGGTACGCCGCGTAGACCTCGTTCTGCTCGTCCTCGCTCAGGCGTCCCCAGGCCTCCTGGTCGTACGGCGTCGGGGTGTCTCCCTGGTGGATCAGCAGCAGGTACTTCATCGCGCTTCCTCCTCGCGTGGGGTGTGGTCGCCGTCTAGACGAACGGGCGCCGGTCGAGAGGACACCTTCAGACGTGGGCGAGGGCCCCGTCGAGCGGCCGCGGTACCCGCGCCAGGTCGAGCGCGTCGACGAGCAACGAGGCGTACCTGATCTTCCTGCTGCCGCCGCTGCCCATGAAGCGCCGGAGCTGGTCGTGGGTCTCCCGTCCGCGCCATTCGGGCTGCTTCTGGAGCGTCCGGAACGACCCGAGCTCGCCCTCGCTCTCGACGATCTCCTCGACCTGTGCCGGGCCGAGCACCCGGATCAGCTCGTCCTCGAGGTCTGCGACGCAGACGAAGAAGCCGAGAGCCTCCATGTCGTCCCGCGTGAGCCGCGAGCCGAGACCCGCCTGCTCGAGCGCGCGCCGAAAGTGTCCCTCCTCTCCGAGGTCGCACATGCCCGCCAGACGGAGGTCGAGGCCGTGAGGACCGAATCGCTCGAGCGAGCCACGGATCGCCTGGGCCCCTCCGATGGGGACGACCTCGACGCCCTCGGCCTCGAGATCGCGTCCGCGGCGACGCGCGAGCGCCTCGACCGCGCGCTGGTCGCTGATCCCCTCGACGAGCACGGCCGCGCGGGGCGACAGCAGGTCCGGGCCCATCCGCTGATTGTGACCGCAATCCGCGGGCGGCCGGCCGCCGTAGAACCGGCAACAACGAGAAACGGGAGGAACGACGATGAGAAAGGCAGTACTCGCAGCGATCGGGCTCGCCGCCGTGGCGGCGCTCATGGCGCCGGCGCTCGGCCTCGGCAGCGCCGACGGCCGAAAGGTGCTGGACGCGAAGGTGCTCGGCCCGGTGAGCGAGCCGTACACGGGTGCGGCGAACGCGGTCCGCGGCGTTCCGGGCGGCGGGCTCCCGTGGGTGATCGGGGACGCGTCGGCGGACCTGCGCGCGGACGGCCGCCTCCACGTGGACGTCGAGGGGCTCGTTCTCGCGCGCCGCGCGCCCGTCCCAGCCAACCTCCAGGGAACGAATCCCATTCCACAGTTCGGCGCGATCGTCAGCTGCCTCACGACGGTTGGCGGCGCGGCGACGACCGCGAATCTCGCGACGTCGACCGCCCCGGCGAGCAGCGCCGGCAATGCCGAGCTGGACACGACCGTCAACCTGCCGTCGCCCTGCTTCGCGCCGATCGTCTTCGTGACGACGCCCGGCGGCGCGTGGCTCGCCGTCAGCGGGCTCTAGACGGTCGATCCGAGCTCCGAGGTGGGCCGCCGCGAGCGCCGCTCCGGCGGCCCACCCTAGACCCATCGCAGGTTGGAAATGTTCGTGCGATGTGATACAAACCTGACGCCGTGAGTCTCGTCGTCGCCGTCACGCAAGCCGATGTCGTCGCGTGGACCTGCTTCGTGGTCGGAATCGCGATGCTCGCGCTCGGCGTGCTCATAGGCCTCCGGCTGTCGACGGCGGGCCTGCAGGAGACGGCCGCAGAGGCGAAGGCAAAGGTCGTGGAGGCGCAGAATCGACTCGGCGCCGCCCGCGACCACATCGAGCAGACATCTGCCGCGATCGCCGGCTCCGATCTCGAGGGCGTCGGCGCCTCGACCGCGGCGGCGACCGAGGCGGTCGCGGCCGCGGACGCGTCGACCGAGGCCGCGACGAGCGCGCTCCAGCAGGTGCAGGGGATCGTCTCGGCGCTCCCCGAGAACCTGCGTTTCGCCGGGGTCCTGATCCTCGTCGGCACGGTGCTGATGGGCGTCGCGACCGTGCAGTTCGGACAGGTGTCCCTCTTCTAGGCGGGCAAGACGGACCGACCGTGACCGACGAGAGAACCGCAAAGGTCAAGCGCTACCTCGAGTGGATCGCGCCGGAGGGCGGGCTCGAGGCGATGGCCTCCGAGCCGACGCTGCTCGAGGGCCTCGCGGACGTCCCCTGGGCGGTCGCGGCGGACGCGGAGCGCGCCGGCGAGGCGGTCCGCAGGCTCGAGCAGGGAACCGCTCTCACGCCGGAGCAGACCGACGTCATCGAGGCGATCGTCCTGCCCCGCGAGCGGCCGGTGGTGGACATCGTCGACGGGACGTATGCGACGCCGCCGGCGCCGTTCGAGCATCTCGGCGCGGCGGCGGCGCGCGCGACGGTCGAGGCGGCGATCCCGAGCATCGGCCGGATCGAGCTGCCGGATCACCCATCCCTGCCGTACGGGGGCACCGGGTTCGTCGTCGGGGAGAACCTGCTGATGACGAACCGTCATGTGGCCGAGCTCTTCGCCCTCGGGCTCGGCCGGGAGGAGCTGACCTTCCGCCCGGGCCAGACCGCGGCGGTCGACCTGCTCCGCGAGCGGGACAGGCCGGCGTCCAGCCTCTTCCGGATCGCCAGCGTCGCGATGATCCATCCGTACTGGGACATGGCCCTCCTCGTGGCCGAGGGCCTCGACCATGTGCCGTCGCTGACCCTCGCCGTCGACGCTCCCGAGAACCTCGTCGAGCACGAGATCGTCGTGATCGGCTACCCGGCGCTCGACCCGCGCAACAACGTCGAGCTCCAGAACCGGATCTTCGGAGCGGTCTTCAACGTGAAGCGGCTGCAGCCCGGCAAGCTCCGCACCCGGGCCGACATCGGCAGCTTCGGGCACGTCGTCTCCGCCGTGACCCACGACAGCTCGACCCTCGGTGGCAACTCCGGCTCGGCGCTGATCGACGTCACGACCGGCCGCGTCGTGGGCCTGCACTTCGCCGGGCGCTACCTGGAGGCGAACTTTGCCGTCCCAACGCGTGAGCTCGCGCTCGATCGGCGCGTGCTCGACGCGGGCGTGCACGTCCAGGAGGAGCCCGCGGGCGCCGGAGGCGCGCTCCTGTCGGATCCGTACTGGATCGACGCGGATCCCGCGAACGGGGGAGGCTCCGCGGCCGGGCCGGAGAGGGCCACAGGCGGTGCCCTCTCCCCTGGCCGCGGAGAGGGCTCGGTGACGCTGTCGATCCCGCTCGAGGTGACGGTCCACGTCAGCGCACGCCAGACGGCGGGCGCCGCCGCCAGCGCGCCGGCGGCGGCCGTCGAAGCGATGGTCGAGCCCTTCAGGGACGAGGACTTCTCGGACCGCAAGGGCTACGACGACAGCTTCCTCGGCATCACCGTCCCCCTGCCGACGGTGCTCGACGAGAGCAGCGTCTCCCGCCTCGACGACGGGTCCCACGTCCTCCCGTACGAGCACTTCGCGCTCGTCGTGGACAAGAACCGCCGGCTGGCGCTCTTCACCGCCTCCAACGTCGACGCCGACCCCACGAGAAAGACGCCCGAGCCGGGCCGCGACTACACGAGGCGCGGCCTGACCGGCCTCGGCAAGAACGACCAGGAGAAGTGGTTCACGGACCCTCGCATCCCGGCCGTCCACCAGCTTCCGGACCGGTTCTTCACGAAGGATCGCGCGTCGTTCGACAAGGGCCACATCGTGAGGCGCGAGGACGTCGCGTGGGGCGCGACGTTCGACGAGGTCCGGCGCGCCAACGGCGACACGTACCACGTGACCAATTGCTCACCGCAGATCGCGAGGTTCAACCGGTCGGCGCTGCAGGGGATCTGGGGACAGCTCGAGAACCTCATCCTCGAGCAGGCGACGGTCGAGCGGTACACGCTGTTCGCGGGACCCGTGCTGCGACCCGACGACCGCTTCTTCCAGGGCGTCGACGACGAAGGCCCGGTGCACGTCGCGATTCCCCGTCAGTTCTGGAAGATCGTCGTCGCACGCTCGGGCGACGAGCTCCGGACGTTCGCCTTCCTGCTCGATCAGGACCTCGCGAACACCGATCTCGAGTTCGCCGTCGACCAGGCGTGGCGGAGCCGGATGATCTCGATCGCCGACCTCGAGGCGCTCGTGACGGGGCTGGCCTTCCCGCAGGAGCTGCACGACTCCGACCAGATCGGCGCGACCGGCGGCGAGGCCGTGCGCGCGCAGGCGGCGGTGGAGACGTTCGCGCCGGCCTGATCAGGCGGTCGGCACGATGCCGAAGTCCTTGCGGAGCTGCCGCAGCGGCCAGCGGCGGAAGATCGTCTGGTCGTTCCGGTCGGTGGCGAGCTTCTGGAGCTCGGCTGCCTCCTCGTCACCGCGCGCGGCGGCGGCCTCGAACGGGTGGGTGCCGAGCATCGTCGTCTCGAGGTACCGCCATTCCCCCGAGTCCCGCCACGTCTCCCAGCCGAGAAACGCATGGCCGGGGACGACGACGATCGCGGGACGCAGCGAGATCGCCTCGAGGAGGCTGGCGAGCAACACGACGCCGTCGATGCAGTTCGCGGCCCCCGTGTCGAGCGTCTCGTGCGGAAGGCGCACGCGCTGGACAGACGTCGTGTCGTCCGGCGAGAACGCGAGCGTGGAGTTCACGTACGTGACGTCGACGTCCGCCCGCACGGCGTCGTACACGGCCCTGACCTGAGCCGTCACGCCGTCGTGGTCGCCCTGGTAGCCGGCAAGCGTCTTGTCGGGATGATGCGCGTTCACCCGCTGGAGAAACCCCAGCACGCTCGGATCGTTCGGCGTGACGAACGCACCGAAGTACGGGGTGAGGTCCTGGGAAGCGCCGGTCACCGGATCCATGACGGAGAGCAGCGCCGTCGTCCGCGCGAGGAGCCAGACCGGCGACGTGCGATGGAGCTCGACGAGCTGCGAGTCGAGGTCGTCGACGAGCACCGACACCGTCGCGCGGGTCAGCTCCGTAACGTCGCGGAGGCGCTCGGGGTAGAACGTCGGCAGGAGATCGAACTCGTGCGGCGCCGCCGTCTCGAGCTCCACCGTGTCGATCGCCGGCGCCGAGTAGCCCTCGACGGTCGCCGTCACGCGCAGACGCCGTGTCGTGGCGTCCGCACCGAGGGCTTTCGCGGCCCTGCAGCTCAGGAGCGGGTGTGTGACCGGGTCGAAGAGATGGCACACGGAGGTCGGGATGTGCGCCATCCGCAGCCTGACCGTGACCTCCAGCTTCGTCGAAGTTGCTCCGAGCAGGCCCGTATCGTGCGCCGTGTCGACCACGACTCCGGCGCCTTCGGCGGGCGCGGGGTCGGGGACGGCGTCGATCGCCGCGGCGAGCTCGTCGGCGGTGACGGGGCCGGGAGCGAGGAGGCGCTCCCGGACTGCCCTGGCGACGCCCTGCTGCGCCGCCGTCGCCATGTCAGGTCACGACGAACTGCGTCTCGGGGGCGCCGTAGAGACAGTAGAAGAGCCACGACGGGTCCGTCCCGCCGGCCGCGCCGAAGTCCGACTTCGTCCGCCACAACGCCGTGCCGACGCCCTGGCTCTGGCCGAGCAGATGGCCGTAGAACGCCGTCGCGAACTTGAGGGCCATCGTCTTGGTGATGGGCGCGAACGTGCCCACGAACGCCGCCGCGCCCTTGTCGAAGAACGAGTAGGCGAGCCCCGGCGTCAGCCCCGTCGACGTCACCGCCCCGGCGCTGCTCTTGCACGCGTTGCCGAAGACGAGCGGCGCTTCGTCGGCGAACGCCATCTGGTCGACCCCGGCCTGCCCGATCCCGTAGGTGAACGGTAGCCCCTGATGGTTGAGCGTCCACACCGTCTCCCAGTCGGGGTCATTGATGCCGCCGTGGCAGGTGATGTGGAGGATGTCCGCCTTTGCCGCCTGAGTCACGGTGTCGGCCGTCGGCCAGACGCCGTTCTCCGGGAAGCGCTCGACCGTCGTCCCGTTCGGCAGGCCGTCGAACGTCCCCTCCCACTCCGCCTGCTCGGCGCCGTCCATCACGTGCTCGCCGAGGAACGCGCAGATCCTCGTCACGTGCCGCTGGGCGGGGAGCGACGCCGGCCCGCGTCGCACGATCGGAAGCCGTGCGATCACGTAGCGCACGCCGAGGAAGTCGGTGCCGTCGTGCATCAGCTCCCACGGGATCCACTCGAGCGACTGATGGATGTAGAGCGTGACGCAGGGCGGGTCGTCCGCCGATCGCGGAAGCTGGTCGAGCTCGCGCTGGATGCTTTCGGGAATCCACTTCGACCACACCTGGAAGAAATGGCCTGCGAGCGCACCGAGCGCGCCGTGCGCCTCCGTCGGTGGGGCGCTCATGATCCCGGTCAGCTTCTTCTCGATCGACTCCTTCACCTCGGACGGCCGGCCGATGGGGCCGGCCGACAGCGGAACGTCGCGCCAGACCGTGTTCCGGAGAACGTAGAACTGCGGCGGCCCTTCGGTCGTGTCGTCGGCCGCCGTCGGCGTCAGCTTGGTCGGCGTGACCATCAGGGAGAGCTGGGCCGTCACGACGGGCCGACCGTGTAGGCCGCAGCTGCGGACCGCAGGTCGTCGGTGAGCCCGCTGCTGAGCTGGGGACCGAGCCCCTGCGCGACGCTGCTCGCCGCGCTGATCGCACCGGACACGAGGAGCTGGTTCGGCGACGCCGAGGCGAGCTCTCGCTCGACGATGGTCGCCTGCTGCGCGAGGAAGTCGATCGTGCTCTGCTCCACGTCGGCGTCCGTCGCCTCGTCCACGAGCCGCGCGAGGATGCCGCCCGGGTCGATCGGCGCCAGGTCGCGGAGCTGGCTCCCGTAGCTCGCGGCGGTGTCCGAGAGATAGCCGAGCTGCGCCTGCAGGCCGGCGTTCTCGTCGCCCGGCGTCGCGTTCTGCTCGAACGAGTACTTGCTGACCTGGGCCTTCTCGATCCTGCTCTTGAGGAACACCTGCTCGAACGAGTCGCCGCGCCGGGCCTCCGAGGGAGCGAGGATCGCCGCCGCGGGCATCCGGATGAGATGAAGGTTCAGTTGGCCGAAGAACGCCTCTGGGTCGCCCTGCTCTCCGGTGAGCTGCGTCACGCCGCGGCTCACGCCGATGGGAGCGAGGACGTCCGCGTCGGGCTCCGGATGGACCCACCAGATCTCGCCGCTGCCCCGTGCGAGCCACTCGTCGATCGCCCGTGGCTGGTCGAGGTCGATCTGATGGCCGACGACGACGAGCTCGGCGGCGAGCTCGGTCTTCACGAACGACCGGTTCTCGGTGAGCACCCGGTCGATCTCCTGCGGGTCCATGGCGAGCTGCTGCTGGCCGAGATCGCCGTAGAGCTTCACGATCGTCGTCGTCGTCGGCCCGGTGGGCGTCGGTGTCGGGTCGATGCAGCCGACAACCTGGACGCCGTAGTCGCGGCCGGCGGTGAGGCCGCGGCCGTCGAGCGCCTGCTCGAGCAGCGTGTCGACGTTGGTCGTGAGGACGTGCGTGACGAACCCGCTCACGATCAGGTCGGCGAGATCCTGGTAGAAGAGCGGCACCGGCACCCTGCGGTAGAACGGCTCGAGGACGCGGTAGCGCTGGAGGTGGGTCATCTTCCCGAGCCAGCCGAGGAACGCCGCCTCGACGTCGTCGTCGGGCGCGTCGCGGCCGGCCGGCAGTAGCTCTGCCGCAAGGTCCGGCGACTGGTCGAACAGCGACCCGATCGCCGCCCGCCCGATCTCGACCGGCGACGGGACCCCGGCACGCTCCCCGCAGAGATCCCCGATCAGGAACGGCAACGTGCGGGAGGGGACCTCGTCCCGCAGGGCGCTCATCTTCGCCGCGAGCCGTGCGACGTCGGCGCTCGGCTTCATTGCGTCGCCCCGGTGGACGCTCCCGTCGAGCCGGCCACGTCGTCCGCGTACCGCGGCTCCACGTCATCTCGGCTGGTCATGATCCTCCTCCGGCGGCTCGTGGACGGTGGATCGTCCGACCTCGTCGCGACGGGGGAACGGCCGAGGCTCCCCCCACGGCGGAGACGGTCGCTCACGAGACGCCGTGTCTCCTACCTGACAGCTTGTGACCAACCGTACAACTGCGTCGGCGCCGGGGCAAGAGCAGTGCAGACGTCGGCGCGGCGTCGCGGTGGTGTCTCGCTACTCGGGCGTCGCCGGGTCGACGCCGACGAGGTCGCCGTACTCGGGATGACGCCGCAGGTACGCCGCAACGAATGGGCAGACGGGAACGAGCCCGACGCCGCGCACACGAAGGTCGTCCAGCGCGGCGCGGACGAGCTGCGAGCCGACCCCGGTGCCTTCGACGGCCTCGTCGACCTCGGTGTGCACGAGGACGACGACCCCGGGCTCGATCCGGTAGCGGACGATCCCGACGAGCTCACCATCGCGCAGTGCCTCGTAGCGCAGCTCCTCGGCGTTGTTCCGGACGACGAGCTCGCTCACGCAACCACGCTCCGCGAGCCTCCGAGCCGGGCGAACGCGTCCGCGAGCGCCTCGAGATCGGCCTCCGACAGCGCGTCGAAGAAGACGCGCTGGACGTCCGCGACGTGCGCCGCCTGTGCCTCTCGCGCGAGCTCGAGACCGGCGTCCGTGAGCCACGCGTTCGTCGCCCGGCCGTCCTCGGCGCACGTGCGCCGCTCGACGAGCCCGCGCTCCTCGTAGGCGTCCACGATTCGCGAGATGCGGCTCAGGGTGAGACCGGTGGCGCCGGCGAGCACCGAGAGGCGGAGACGGCGCGCGGGCGCCGCAGCCAGCCGCCCGAGCAGCTCGAGCCCGCTCAGCGAGAGGCCGAAACGCGCCTCCAGCCGCGACTCGAGCTCGCGGGTCACTTGCCGATGCGCCTGGAGCAGCCCGAGCCACGCGCCGGAATGAGGCTCGCGCCACCGCGTGAGACCGTCGGCGCCGAGGACGTACGCACAGCTGCCCGCTTCCTGGGGCATCAGCGTGTCACGGGCGCCCAGTCGGCGCGCGGGTCGGGGAGCGGTGTGAGGCGCGACTCGATCGCGGGCCGCTGCTGCTCGAGCCAGGGCGGCAGGATGATCCTCGTCCCGAGCTCCTCGACAGGGCCGTCGACGGTGAACCCGGGCTCCGCTGTCGCGAGCTCGAACAGGATGCCGCCCGGCTCGCGGAAGTAGATCGAGCGGAAGTAGTGGCGGTCGACGAGCCCGCTGTTCGGGATCCCGGCCTCCTGCAGCACCTCGAGCCAGCGCCCGTGCTCGGCCTCGGTCGTGTTCCAGGCGATGTGGTGGATCGTGCCGGCGCTCTGCCTCGCGGGCTCGTCCGGGATCGGGTCGAGCGTGATCCAGCCACCGCGGGCGTCGCCGCGCAGCTCCCAGCGGTCGCCGTCCTGTGGCTCGGCGTTCATCAGCTGCTCGAGCACGGCCGCGGTCGACTGCGGCCGGTAGCTGTAGGCGCGAACGCCCTCGAAGCCGTGCAGCGCGACGTCGGCGGGGATCTCCGGATGGACGGCGACGAGCGGCGGATCGCCGCTCTCGTCGACGACGAGTTCGTGCTCGAGGCCCTCGAAGTCGGCGAAGCGGAGCGAGCCCTCGGCCCGCTCGACGGTGACGCCCTCGGCCTCGAGCCGATCGGTCCAGAAGGCGAGCGCGTCCGTGGAGCCGACCCGCCAGACGACGCGGTGCACCATCCCGGCGCCCGCTCGCCCGGGCAGCGCCCCGGGGTACTCGAAGAAGGTGAGGTCGGCGCCGGGGCTTCCCACCTCGTCGCCGTAGAAGAGGTGGTACACGCTCGGGTCGTCCTGGTTGACCGACTTCGCGGTCAGACGGAGCCCGAGCACGCGAGTGTAGAAGTCGACGTTCCGCGGGGCGTCGCCCGTGATCGCCGTGATGTGGTGGATGCCGTCGAATCGCATGTCGCGTCCTTCCTCTCGAAAACTTGCTAAAGCAACTATACACGTAAAGTAGTTGCTTCGTCAAGTTTCTTGCAGACGCTTCAGCCCGTCTGCTTCAGGTCCGCGGCGTGCCCGCCCGAGGCGCGAAGGAGGTCGTCGGGGGTGAGCGGGAAGACCGCGTCGGGCAGCCCGGCTGCAGCCCAGATCTCGTCGAACGCGAGCAGGTCCTCGTCGACGTACATCGGTATCGGGTGGTCGTGCCCGAACGGGGGAATGCCGCCGATCGAGAAGCCGGTTCGCTCCTTCGTGGCCCGGGCGTCCGCCTTGCGCAGCTCCGCGAGACCGGCCGCCGCCGCGCCTTTGGCCGGATCCAGCCGGTTGGCGCCCGAGACGAGGAAGGCGACCGGCTCGCCGTCGCCGTCGACGAACACGAGCGTCTTCACGATCTGCGCGAGCGTGCAGCCGATCGCCCGCGCCGCGTCGGCCGCGGTATGCGTTCCCTCGGGGAAGCGCTTGGGACGCACCTCGATCCCGGCTCGCGCGCCGGCGTCGACGACGCGCTGCACTCGTGGATCGTGCTCGCCGGTCACGAGGCGATCCTACGCAGGCGCCGCGATCCCCCGAGCGCCACCCCCGGATGCAGGAGCGCCAGCAGGGCGTGGCACTCCCCCTCTGGCCGCCGCGGCCGCCGTCACCGCGACGCTGCTCGAAGGCGTCGCCGCGACAGCGTCATAGCGCCTGCGCGCGGGACCGCGGCCACCGCCGGTCAGCGGCTCGCTTCGGCGCAGACCCAGCCGTCCGGGATGCGTCCGCGCTCGAGAAACGTGACGAGCTCGGCGCTCGCCGGCGCGCCGAGCACCCCGTCGGCGTGCGGATAGAGGATCGGCTCCTCCTTCGCATTGTGCTTCGCGAGCTGCGCGAGCAGCCACTTGCACCGCCCCGGCACTTCGGCCGGATCCTCGGCGAGCTCGCGATCGATCGAGGCCATCGTGTCCCAGAGCTCGCCGTGCTCACGCAGCATCACGAAGACCGGGGCCACGAAACCGGCGTCGCGCAGCGGCGGAAAGAGGAACTCCTCCTCGAGGTAGATGTGGCGGCGGAGCGCGGTCATCGTCTGGATGAGCGACTCGACCCGGCCAGCATGGTCGTCCGGGCTTGCGAGATACGACTCGAGCGCCTGGTCGATCTCGCGGTGCTCGCGCTCGAGCGCCGAGGCGAGTGTCACCTTCCCTCCAGCGTTCGGCATGCCGGACGCACGCTAGCGCAGGGGGGCGCTGCACCCTGCGGCTCTCAGCCGGGCGACCGCGACCGCTCGTCGAGCGCACGGAGGACCGTCCCGTTCAGGTGGTGGAGATGGTCGGTGCGGGCGGAGCCGTGCGGCTGAGCCCTGTCTCCTGCTCGCTCGGCCCCCGGTCGTGCCGGCGCCTACAATGAGCGCGGCGATTCTGCATGATCGCGACCAGGGAACTGCTCTCTTCTCCCCACGGCAGCCGACCCCGCCGGCTCCGGTGACTTCCGCAGCCGTTCCCGCGGTCATGCGCTCCGACGCATCGCCGTTCTCGGCAGCGCCGTTCATCGTCATCTGGGAGGTCACGCGCGCATGCGCGCTCGCGTGCGTCCACTGCCGCGCCGAGGCGATCCCGCGCCGGCATCCCGACGAGCTCACGACCGAGGAGGGCGAGCGGCTGATCGACCGCATCGCCTCCTTCACGCCGCGGGCGCCGCTCTTCGTGCTCACCGGCGGCGACCCGCTGCGCCGGCGTGACGTGGCTCACTTCGTCCGCTACGGCGTCGAGCGCGGGCTGTCCGTCGCGCTGACGCCGAGCGGCACCGCAGCGGTCACCCGCGCGCGGCTGGAGGAGGTGCGCGACGCCGGGCTCGCGCGGCTCGCCGTCAGCCTCGACGGGTCGACCGCCGAGCGACACGACGCGTTCCGCCGCGTGCGAGGCTCGCACCGCTTCACGATGCGCATCGTCGACGACGCGCGCGACCTCGGCCTGCACCTGCAGATCAACACGACGGTCGCGCGGCAGACCCTCGACGACCTGCCGCGGATCGCCGAGGCGGTCGAGCGCGCGGGGGTCGTGCTCTGGGCGCTCTTCTTCCTCATTCCGGTGGGCCGGGCCAAGGCCGAGGACGGGCTCTCGGCGGACGAGATAGAGGAGGTGCTCCAGTGGGCGGCCGACCTGCGCGGCTCCGTGCCGTTCGGGATCAAGACGACCGAGGCGCCGCACTACCACCGCGTCCTCGCCGGGCGCCCGGACGCGATCGGCGCACCCGCGCTCGGTCGTGCCGGGCGCGCGGTTACGGACGGCAACGGCTTCCTGTTCGTCGACCACCTCGGCGCGATCTGCCCGAGCGGCTTCCTCCCGCTCACCGCCGGGAACGTGCGGACGGACGACCTCGTCGAGGTCTATCGCGAGCACCCGATCTTCCGCTCGCTGCGCGACCCCGATCTGCTCGGCGGCCGCTGCGGCCGCTGCGAGTTCCGCACGCGCTGCGGCGGTAGCCGCGCCCGCGCCTACGCCGCCACCGGCGACCCGCTCGCCGAAGATCCCGGCTGCGCGTACGACCCTTCCTAGCGGTCGGTCGCGGGCAGCCAGATGTTGATGTCACTCTCGGTGGCGTAGCGGTCGATCTCGGCGAGCTCGTCGTCGGAGAACGAGAGCCCGTCGAGGGCGGCGACGTTCGCCTCGAGCTGCTCCACGCTCGACGCACCGATGAGCGCCGACGTGACGCGCTCCTCGCGGAGCACCCACGCGATCGCGAGCTGGGCGAGCGACTGGCCGCGGCCGGCGGCAACCGCGTTCAGCGCCCGCACCTTCGCGAGCGTTGGCTCGTCGAGCTGGTCCGGCGAGAGGCTCGAGTCGCGGCTCGCGCGCGAGCCCGCGGGGATCCCGTCCAGGTACTTGTCGGTCAAGAGACCCTGGCCGAGCGGCGAGAAGGCGATGCAGCCGATTCCCTCCTCCCCGAGCACGTCGAGGAGCCCGCCCTCGACCCAGCGGTTGATCAGCGAGTAGGACGGCTGGTGGATGACGATGGGCGTCCCGAGCGACCGCATGATCTGCACCGCCTCCTGCGTCTGCTCGGCCGTGTAGGAGGAGATGCCCGCGTAGAGCGCCTTCCCCTGCCGCACCGCGGTGTCGAGCGCACCCATCGTCTCCTCGAGCGGCGTCGACGGGTCGAACCGGTGCGAGTAGAAGATGTCGACGTACTCGAGGCCCAGGCGCCGCAGGCTCTGGTCGAGGCTCGCGAGCAGGTACTTGCGCGACCCCCACTCCCCGTACGGCCCGGGCCACATGTCGTAGCCCGCCTTCGTCGAGATGACGATCTCGTCGCGGTACGGACGGAGATCGTCACGCAGGAGCTTGCCGAACGTCTCCTCGGCCGACCCGTACGGCGGACCGTAGTTGTTCGCGAGGTCGAAGTGCGTGATCCCGAGGTCGAACGCGCGGCGGACGATCGCGCGGCTCCGCTCGAGCGGGTCGACGCCGCCGAAGTTGTGCCAGAGCCCGAGCGAGAGGAGCGGCAGGTCGAGCCCGCTCCGGCCGCTGCGCCGGTAGCGCATCGTTCCGTAGCGGTCGGGGGCGGGCGCGTAGGTCACGGCGTTCCTCCTGATGCTGGTCGGCGGCGCTCGAGCGCCGCGGGGACGACGACGGCCGCCTCGCGGAGCCAGCGGCGGAAGCGAGACGGCAGCGCGACCGAGGAGTCCTCGCTCATGGGCGGAGCATACGAGGGCGTCAGCGCCCGTCGAGGCAGTCCGAGGCGAACAGGGCGACTCCGAGGTCTCCCGTCCAGAGCGAGGCGAGCAGCAGGTCCTCGTCGAGATACGCCCCGGCCGCGATCACGATGCCCAGTGTCAGAGCCGGCGCTCGTGGGCGTTCCAGTGCTCTTCGAGGTTGCGGACGAGCGCCGGGCTGAAGTGGCAGTACGCCTGCTCCCGGCAGAAGGTCGCCATGTACTGC